>JAUSPM010000155.1 GCA_030655675.1 Methanosarcinaceae archaeon
ATGGAACAAAGCAAAAAAACATCATTGTTAAATAATATCACTGCAATATGATATTATAAGAGATATAGTTAAAATCTGTACAATTTAAGATGATATTTGGATTACCTGTGTCATGAAAGGTAGCAGGTACTCAATTTCACATGGGGATGTGTTTTGCAATGAATAAAAACAAAATACACAACCATATCAGATGTGAATAAATCAAAATATTGTTTAAAATTTGACACCGATTTAGCTACGTTTCAATAAAATTTAAATGAGGGTGATTGAAATCAAGAAAATATTAGTGATAATAGCAGTAGCTTTGTTGTTCGTAGTAGCAAGTTCAGCAGGTGCAATGGCTAAACAAGAAGAAATTAAACAAGAAAAGATAACTGACACATTTAACTTGAAACAGGGGTACCGCCTGCATTTTGCTGAGATCAATGTAGCAGGTACGAAAGTCTGGATGCAATTAACCCGTGTTAATGGTGATGTTGTTGATGATCACGTGTTCCAAAGCGGAGAATATTTCAGTATGTATGATGATGAGACACTGATCGTAGAAGCAACAGAATTAAATATATTCCAGGGAAATTTAGTTAATCTTGTTGTAATAGATGACCTTGTTCAATACAACAAGAACACCGGAAATCCGATGCTGACTATGGATAGAGTAGTACTTGCTAAACCAATTTCTAATTAGCCTAAAAAATATGCGTAGTAAACGATTTGAGGTTGAGGTTGACAGCATTATCATCTACTAAAATGTTGTAAGTTCAACCCCCCCATCTTTTTTATTTTTCATACAGTTTAAAATAAAATCCAATTGAAAACGTCATTCAAATCACGACTTTTTACTTTTTATGAAGAACACTGCCACCTTCAAACATCACCTCATATCTCTTAAAGAATTGAGTATCTGCTACGCTCACAAGGCGTGCAAATCACAGAGTTGTGCAAATTCTATTCTCTGTAGTTTCATTTGTGCATACCAGATAAAAAATGCACATGTCACCCATATCCAACTACAATATCCACTACAAAAGACTTAAATTAACAAACAACCAACTTAATACTCACAGGGAGTTACAATATGACAAAAAATGTAAACGTATTCAGATGCCGCATCTGCGGCGATCCATATATCGGAACAGAAGCACCAAGCAGATGCCCTTTTTGTGGTGCCAAAACAAATTATTTCACAGAGGCTGCCAAATGGGATACTTCAGAGTTCGAAGTAAACCTTAGTGAAAAGACCCGATCAAACCTTGAGGCTGCACTTGAACTTGAAATTAATAATTCAGGGTTCTATGAATGTGCCTTCAAAAAAGCAAAAGCGCAAGGCGATGAATATTATATCGCAAAGTTCAAGGCATTAAAGAAGATCGAATTAGAACATGCCTCTGCCATCTGCAAGTTTTTGAAAATTGAAGTTCCGGCTCTTCCAGACATCTCATGCAACATTGACGCTGCCGTGAACACAAAGGAAGGATGGGAACGAGAGAACCGCGCCATCAAGTCGTATTCAACATTCAGGGACATGGCCGTTGAATCGAGGATGAAGGAATTCTTCGGCGCACTGGTTGAGATTGAGACTGACCATCTGGAATTGCATTCGGAGAAAAATTAGGTGTAGGTGTAGCCTACTTTATTTTTATCTTTTTATAGTGTTATGGGTGAATCTTATATTTTGACAATATAGCGTAATTTGTGCAGTGTATTGCACAAATATCATAACTTTTGTGCAGTACACATTCTTTATTGAACAAAATAAGTAACTCCTAAACAATTTGTATAATATATTATATTTACGTGAAATTTGCACGCAATGATATTTATCATGATTAATTGTGCAGTGGAAATTGAGGGGTTGAAGTATTGAATTGTAGAACTTGACAAGATGTGAATTGTGTATAGATAATGCAAAAATATATTGATGGTTTTGCATTTCAATTGATAATTTATCAACAAAATCACTAACAAAAACAGTAATAGGTATTATGGAAAATTATAATAACTTGTTTGCCCATAAAATATTGCATATCATAAACATTTGTTAAAATATTTAATTTTAAAAAAAGGTATTAATTATCCAGGAGAAACTTCATGGAAATACACTCTTATCTTGAAATGATCAATGCAATCATTAGCATATTTATTTTCTTAATGTTAGCAAGTATACTATGGCTCATGACCAAAGAGCATGACCTGTTCAAAAGTATACTGTTTCTGAATGGGGATAAATTGAAGAAACCAACAATTATCATATTAGTTGGAATCTTACTATTCAGCATAAGAGAAGTATACAAAGCAACTACATTACTGGAAGTTAATACGTCCGAATTTGTAACAGAATCTTTAGAACTAGGAACTGTGTTTCTGATATTTATTGGTATATTAATTGTTTATAGATTATTTCACTCAAAACAAACTCACTGAGCATAACCTTTTGTAAAACTCTGTATATGTGCAAAAATACCAGCACATTTAACAATCCTGCTTTTCCTTTTTAGACATACTATATAGCGTATAACTTCATATCATACGTGGGGTACAAAATTGATAGAAGCGATCACATTTATTGTTTCAATCTTGCTGTTAGTAAAAGGCAGCGACATGCTAATAGACAGCGCTTCCAAACTTGCCAAGTTATTTGGCGTTTCTGATTTTATAATCGGCGTAACAGTTGTCGCACTTGGCACATCACTACCTGAACTTGCATCGGATACCTATGCTTCCTACATCTTCAAAGGAGATATTGTAATAGGAGACATTATCGGAAGCAACATCACAAATATTGCCCTTGTTCTTGGCATAATATGTATTATCAAACCGCTGGTAGTCAAGCATACAGAAATATACAGCGGCTGGTTACATCTTTTCATACTCACAGCCGCCTCATTTATCCTGCTGCTTGGAAGTGGTATTGGCAGGATTACAGGATTGGTCTTTGTGCTCGCTTATGTTGCATACTTACGTAAAGTCATCAAGGAGTACGAGACAATTGGAGTTGAGCATGTGCCAAGGAACTCCGTCATTAATAGCATCATTAAACTCGCCATCGGGTTGACTGGCGTACTTATTGGTGCAAAGTTATTGGTAGGCACCATAATCTCATTTGCACAAACCTTCGGAGTACCGGAATACACAATATCGCTGATACTGATGGCTGTCGGCACATCCCTGCCGGAACTATCAACAGCCATTGTCGCTGCAAAAAAAGGATATTCCACAATGGCACTGGGAAACATCATAGGGAGCAATGTTGCAAATATCCTCTGGGTTTTGGGAATGTCAGCACTCGTTCGACCGATCCATATTGACTCACTACAAATACTTCCGGCAATTGTCATGATGCTGTTGCTTTCAGTACTCCTCATCCGTTTTAAGAGAACGCAATATACAATTGACAAAAAAGAAGGGATTATTTTTTTAGCGGCTTATCTGGCTTTTGTTTTGTTCAGCATTGCTACGCTGTGAATAAACATGAGTTACATAAGTTGTCAATAAACTTAAATAACTTGTCATAACTTAGCATATAATCGCTTTGCAGACCATCATCAAATAAGCAATTTAGATAGCAAGAGACGATATTATGATATTACAAAATCCACAACGACAACAGCCTCATATCAGCAAGACCGCATGGATATCTGAAACTGCAGTAATTGTAGGAAATGTGACTATTGAAGATGATGTGTTCGTCGCCCCAAATGCAGTGATCAGGGCAGATGAGGCGGGCTCATCCATTGTTATCGGAAGCGGAAGCAATGTGCAGGATAATGTAGTGATACATGCCATGTCTAATTCTGAAGTCTCAATCGGCAACAGCACGTCTCTTGCACACGGATGTATCGTACATGGACCCTGCAAGATAGGTAAAGAATGCTTTATCGGTTTTGGCGCTGTGGTCTTTGACTGCGAAATTGGCGATAAAACAGTGATACTTCACAATTCCACTGTCAGAGGGGTTACAATACCCTCCGGAAAAGTAGTGCATGATGGTTCCACTATCACTCGGCAGGAAGATATGAAAAGACTTGAAGACATAACAACGGAACTGACAGATTTCAAAAGAACTGTCATCAATGCCAACATGGTACTTCTAGAAGGTTACAAGAAACTGGCAGGAAATATATAACGTATTTATTTAGCTGGTATAAAGTTTTGTTGTAGCGTTGCGGATTAATGAGTTGAAAATAAAAATGATGCTACCACACGCGCGTAGCGCGGCACCGTCCTTCACCACTGCCCTGAATACACATCGAAGTTTCAATCGCTGTCAACACATCTGTTTTTGTATGGATTGCTATACATAAAAACTGCGTATTTTGTGAATGCGAACGGATGGTAGGTATGGAACGTGCCGCCTGGCGGCGGTCGCACTGTTTTTAGTTTCGATTCGTATATCAGATTTTTGCATCTGGAATATCAGCTAAACATATACTATATAACAAAAACGAATATACCCTGATATTCATATCATGAATTTTGTCAGTTGGTCATAATGTGTTAAGGTCAATAAGAAATATGGTGACACCCAGAGCTATTATAACCATAATACAGGAAACAAAAAGATTGCCGATCACAAATAGAACTGAATAACTGATCGATATCCATAGTAAAGAAATGGAGATGATCTTCACTCTTAATTTAATTCCTTTTTTTTCATGATAATCCTTTATGAAACTCCCAAACCATTTATTGTCTAAAAGCCAGAAATGACATCTTTTTGAACTTCTGGCATAGCATGCCACTGCAAGTAAAAGAAAAGGAGTTGTAGGTAAAAGAGGCAGGAATATTCCAAGAAGTCCAAGCCCTGTGAAAACTGATCCTGCAATGACCAATATCCCCCTGGTCAATCTCTTCGACATAAAACTTGTCATGCCGAAACAATCATTCTGCACTTCATCATCCTTCATGGACTCACCATTTCGTTTTTACCTTTCACCTGGATATTTATTCAATTATGCATACCACTGCTAAGATGCAAACCGACCACACCAAGAATTACCAATCCTAGTGATATTATCTTTAATGCGCTTACAGGCTCCTTGAACCACAATATCCCAATTGTCGCAATAAGCATCGTACCCATACCAGCCCATATTGCATACGCCATGCTGAGATCAATTTTTTTAAGTGCAAGGGTCAATAAACCCAAACTTAGCGCATAAAATACGACCATCAGTATGGAGGGTAATGTTTTTGTAAAACCCTCGGATAACTTCATGAAAGTAGTGCCAGACACTTCAAAGATTATTGCCATTATCAAATAGAACCAACTCGTGAATAACACCTCATTACTGTTTTATTTAATTTTGAACTTTAAATTTAAATTTAAAATTAGTATATCCGAACTCCACACACCGGCCAACCAAATTTTAATCATTAATGAAATTTACAACTACAAATATTTCTCATCCAATCTTTTTAAAACAGCCTTTCCCTTATCTGTCAAAACATACTTTTTCCATGTCGCTTTTTCAGGAGTTAAACATTCGATCAAGTCTTTATTTGCAAGTTCCTTGAGAGCATGGCTGATATTTTGCGTTGATCTGCTGGTCTCATGAGCAATATCAGAAGCCTTGGCCACCGTGTGCCCTTTCATGGTTTCCATAAGCACAAGGCGACGATCAACACTAATGACCCATTTGGCCAATTCATCTATTGAATTTTCAGATATCTGATCCATTATGATTTCCCTTAAGTGTAAGTGATAATATAATATTTAAGTTAGAACTAAAATACCCTTTTTACTGTTATGTAATTCTCTAAATATAGATTCAAGTTTAAATAATCAATCATATATTCTAATAACAATATAACCAGATAGTATTTGAATAATACAATATAATATTACAACAGAAAATTCAATTATTGCGACTACCAAAAAAGGAGACAATTAATGGAAACATCGATGCTAAATGACATAATCGTAATATTTGGACTGGCTATTGCCATACTTTTCATATCTCACAGACTTCGTGTACCATCAATTGTAGGTCTCCTGCTAACAGGTATGCTCGCAGGCCCTTACGGCCTGGCGCTGATAAGCGGTGTTACTGAAATTGAAGTTCTGGCAGAGATCGGGATCGTGCTGCTTCTTTTCACGATCGGGATGGAGTTGTCGCTTAAAGATATGTGGCAGATCAAAAAAGCAGTGCTTCTTGGCGGATCAACCCAGGTATTAGTAACACTTATGGCGGCTGCACTGCTAGCAACTTATTTTGGATTGAAACCTGGCGAATCTATTTTCATAGGATTTCTGATTGCCCTTAGCAGTACGGCTATTGTCCTCAAACTCCTCCAGGAACGAGCTGATATGGACAGCCCACATGGTCGAACAACCCTTGCCATCCTGATATTTCAGGATGTCATCATCGTCCCAATGATGCTGATTACACCTTTGCTGGCAGGAGCAACAGGAAACGTTGGAAAATCACCCCTTGTTCTTTTTGCAATGGCTTTCGCACTACTTGTGGTAGTAATTGTAGGAGCTAAATGGATCGTTCCGAAACTGCTATACCAGATCGTCAGAACACGTAATAGTGAACTTTTCCTGCTTAGTATTATATTCATATGTTTTTCAGTTGCGCTTTTCACATACAGTATAGGACTCTCCCTTGCCCTTGGTGCATTTTTAGCAGGACTTATCATCTCCGAATCTGAATATGGCCATCATGCAATTGGCAATATCCTGCCGTTTCGTGATGTGTTCATGAGCTTCTTTTTCGTCTCTATCGGTATGCTCCTGGACATCAATTTCCTTCTTCAGCAGCCTGGACTTATTGTCCTTATCGCATTGGGAGTTATTTCGTTAAAAGCAATTATAGCAGGATTTGCAACCGCTGTACTCGGATATCCGCTCAGGACAACCATTCTGGTAAGTCTGGCACTTGTGCAGGTTGGGGAATTCTCATTCATTCTTTCAAAATTCGGCATTGAATATGGCTTGCTAACCTGGAATACATACCAGATCTTCCTGGCAGTGTCTGTTGTTACCATGGCTGCTACGCCATTCATTATAAGCGCATCTCCCCGTATTGCAGATTCTGTGATGCGACTACCACTTCCAAAGAAAATAAAAAACGGTCTTTATCCTGTAAAGATGAACGGACAAACTAAAAAGATCAAACTCAAAGACCATCTTGTTATCATTGGTTTTGGAATAAATGGACGGAATGTCGCACGGGCTGCACGTGTTGCAGGCATACCATATGCCATCATTGAAATGAATCCTGATACTGTCGTAAGCGAAAGATCAAATAATGAATTAATCTACTATGGAGATGCGACACAAGAGGCAGTTCTTAAGCACGTGAACATAAATGATGCAAGGGTAATGGTGCTTGGTATTTCCGATCCTGTGGCAAATCGAAGGATTATATCAACTGCCCGTCGGCTCAGCCCAAAACTTCACATAATCACACGAACCCGATACCTTCAGGAGATGGGACCACTGTATGAACTTGGAGCGGATGAAGTTGTTCCGCAGGAGTTCGAAACATCTGTTGAGATCTTCATACGTGTCCTCAAAAAATACCTCATACCAAAAGACATCATTGAAACATTCATGGCTGAGGTGCGTGCTGATGGTTATGAGATGTTCCGCAATCTATCCCGGGAATCAAGTGATTTCTGTGACCTGAAATTGAATCTATCCGATCTTGATGTGAGTACAATCAGGGTTGAAAAGGGATCGTATGTCTCCGGCAAGACATTAGCACAGATCGAACTCAGGAAGAAACATGGTGTAACCTTGATAGCATCATGCCGCGGCGGGGAGACTTCATCCAATCCTGATGCAAGTATAAGGCTTTGCCCGGGTGATGTACTTGTTCTGCTCGGGACACCGGAAAAGATCGCTGGAGTGATGAGGTTGTTTGTTACAGCTGAGGTGGGTGATGAGGATTGAAAATTTGCACCACATACCTCATTAATGAATATCAGGGTATTCGTTGAAACAAGGGACGAATATTATCTGGAAAAAGGTATTTTGTGAATACACATCCTTCAATGAAATGTGACGACCGTCTAAAATGGATACAGTTTTTAATTAATAATATTTATTATAGTTACATAGAAACATAGCACATGAGAATATTGATTATAACGGCATGATATACAAGGAGTTCATCGTAGTCAGACTGGTATGATCTTAGACAACATACAAAAAATTTGTTTATATGACTGCGATAAAATTACTGCTTAAATGAGATTGCGGATCTGAAAACAAGAACCAATACAACCGCCGTAGGCGGCGCATTCCCACACTACTGATCTCCGAAAATTATTCATATCAGTTGGGTTGATTGTAATATATAATTTGAAAGTTAAATGTTCCACAAAAGTAATGTCCAATATCCATAGGATGATTCACTTTGTCCCGAGATATATCTTATAAATATATAGTGCGTTTAACATGAACAAAGTGAGTGTTATCTCGATGATGGTGGGATTCGCCGCCTGCGGCGGATTGAGTCGGCATCAAAAAACGCTAAATAAGGACCAAAATAAAACAGATTAACATTAACATTAACATTAACATTAACCACAACAATGATCGATCCAGTAGATAATTTCGAGATTCCAGAAGAATGGATAGCACTTGCACAAATTCCACTTGACGAACTTGAGGAACAGGTTTCCAAAGGACTGCTGGTAGTATTAAGTAATGGTTCAGTCCTCAAACGCGGATATACCACCGGCACAACCCTCGCCGCTGCCGCTAAAGCATCCGTTATATCGCTCAAACAAAATGTAGAACGTGTGTGTGTTCCCACACCTGTCGGGCTTCGTGCATGTTTGGATGTCAAAATACGAGATGGATGTGCAATTGCAATCAAACCACATAGTGACCATGAATCTGACATCACGCGCGGTCTTGAATTCAAGGCATGTGCACGTTTAATAGGGAACACAGAAAAAACAACCCATCCCACAAAACGAATAAAGATAATTGCCGGCGAAGGTATCGGAACTGTTGTCCGCAATGGATTCGAGATCAAAAAAGGAAATCCGGCCATCAATCCCGCACCACTGCAACAGATACATGATGCTGTAATGGAAGCCATTGAAGAGATTGGGTTTGAAGGTGGTAAAGGTATTGAAGTTACAGTGTCTGTACCGAGAGGCACAGAAATTGGAAAGAAAACACTCAATTCACGTATCGGTGTGGAAGGAGGCATTTCAATACTTGGCACAACAGGTTTTGTTGAACCCTGGAATGACCATCTTGGTGAAACAAAGGAAATCCTGGCAAAAGAGGCAACAAAAGTTGTGATCACAACCGGTCGTCTGGGTATGCGTTATTCTACGATGCTTTTCCCTGATCATACAATTGTTATGTTCGGCAGCAGAATATCAGAAGGGCTTGGGGCTGCAACAGGTAATGTTGAAGAAGTGATCATCTGTGGTCTGCCCGGACTTGTTCTTAAATGGGGTGACCCTGACATCCTGACAGACAGTGGCTTTGCAACTGTTTCTGATATGATGATAAACGATCCTGAAAATGAACGCCTGTCAATCGCTTTTGAAAAAACCATCGAGAAATCAAATGGTGCGAGGATCGTTGTAATTGACAGAAACGGTGCGATACTAATGGATAGCGGGAGAAGATCATGATAATCGTTGGAGTTGGCGTTGGACCAAACATGCTCACACAAGAGGCTATCGAAGCGATCCAGCGAGCATCTATTGTTTACGGCTCCAAACGTGCCATTGAACTTGCATCCAAATACATCGGATGCGAAGCGCACAATATCGAGAATTACAAGACCCTGCATCTTTTACCCAAAGATGCGGTCGTGCTTTCCACAGGCGACCCCATGTTTTCGGGGCTTGGTAAATTCGCAGGCGAGGGCGACAGGATAATTCCCGGCATATCCTCCCTTCAGGTCGCATGTGTTCGCCTTGGGGTGAACCTTTCCGACCTTGCGATTATCACTGCACACGGACGGGACCATGCACCTGCAAAAAAAGCGCTGATTCGGGAACTCAGATTGGGGAAAAATATATTCATGCTTCCGGACGCATCCTTTGGAACAATGGAGGTGGCGGAGGTTTTGAGGGAACTTGAGATAGATGCAGACATATATACATGTGAAGATCTCGGTTATCCCGATGAGCGCATCAGTCATGGTAATGTAGATACACCGCCAGTGGTTGGGTCGGGTATGTATTGTATCATGGTTGTGCGATGAGATTGTAGGTGTGGTGGCTATATATCGGGAGTTTGCGGTATTGGAATATCAGGATGCTTATATGTGCATTGGTATTGGAATACCAGCACGCTTATGAATATATCGGGGTTCAAATTCCAATCTCCAAAAATGATTTTGGTCCACTCCATAATTTCAAAGAAGGGATCATTGCTTCAAAAGCAACATTAAAGATCGGGGGCAAATATTCGATTATGCAGACATATATTCTTCTTGCGTTGATCTGACCTGTGCATCTGTTTGATCTTGGGCGATAAACTCCAATCTGTAAACAATTTAACTTTACTAACCCATCAAAAGCCCCATGATTCGCTATCCTTATATATAATTAGTCTGTCAGTTTACTTGATAATAAATCAAGTTTACTTTAGTTTGTGAAGCACAGTAAATTCAAAAGGAGGACAATCATGCATATATTTGAAGGATTTTTGCCAGCTCCATGGTGGCAACTTTGGTTTGTATTTTCAATACCGGTAATATTATTTGGTATGCATAAATTGAATAAACTGGTAGATGAAAAACGGGAAATAATACCTCTGCTCGCTGTAGCTGGGGCATTCATATTTGTTATATCTTCTCTTAAGCTGCCTTCGGTTACCGGAAGTACATCCCACCCCACCGGAACTGGAATGGCTGCGATCCTTTTTGGTCCGGCAATCACAGCAGTTCTTTCATCAATTGTTTTATTGTATCAGGCTCTGTTCCTGGCCCACGGTGGTCTGACAACATTTGGAGCCAATGTTGCTTCAATGGGAATAATAGGTCCAGTACTGGCATATGCTGTTTATAAGGCTGGTATGAAAGCAAATCTCAATTTCTATGTTGTCGTGTTCTTGGCTGCCACTATTGCTGACTGGGGCACCTATATCGTTACCTCTATACAATTGGGACTGGCATTTCCGGCTGAACCCGGAGGCGTAGTTACGTCAATAAAAGCATTTTTAGGCGTCTTTGCCATCACCCAAGTTCCCCTTGCAATTATAGAGGGAGCCCTTACAGCGCTTATGTTCAAGTACATAATACAAGTTAAAAGCGATGTAATGGTAAAACTTAATGTGATCACTGAAGAATCAGTTAATAAGATCAAGGGATTGATAACATGAAATATAAAGCAGAACTCATATTCCTTGCTATACTCCTTGTCTTTACGGGACAGTTCCTGTACGTTTCCAGCCATACTGATGCTGAGTATACTGGATCTGACGGACAAGGAGGAGATATGGTCTTCGAACTGACAGGCGGCACATATGAACTAATTGCGGAACCATTATGGGAACCTCCAAGCGGTGAGATCGAAACCCTTCTATTTACAATTCAGGCATGCATCGGAACCGTCATTATCGGTTATTTCCTTGGGTACTACAAAGGAAAAGGACAGTCTGGAAACTAAGTAAACAACCAATGAAACTCCCTCCCATTTCGGGAGGGATATGATTTTTTTATATGTTTCTTCAAAAGTCTTACTAAAGTAACTATTTGTGATATACCCACATATAGAGTTTGATCCGTTTAGTGAGTTTAGATGAAGACCATAACAAAAACAAAACTTTGAAGATGGACCATGAAAACAGAAGTTCTCAGTTACAGGGACATCGGAATCTCTTACAAAGATAAGAATGTTCTTTCAGGTTTTAATTTAGAGATAAACATGAGAGAAAATATCCTGCTTAAAGGGATGTCTGGAAGCAGGAAATCCACATTGCTTAAGCTCACACTGGGGTTTGCGCATCAGATCAGCGGATCGATATACTTCGAGAACAGGTTGCTTGACAGCAACAACATCTGGGAAGCGAGAAAATTCCCCCTCCAGTCAAATTAAAAATAGACATTTAAATAAAAAAAAATAAAAGAGTACGCACAAGAGCGTACCACGATAATTTAAGGAGTATTTCAGATGGCAAACATTCTTGATAACTATGCACTGGCAAGTCCTCTTAGATACAAGAACAACTGGCTTAAATTGTTCATTGTTACTATTGGCATGATTGCCGGCGTATCATCCACATCACCAATAGTACCTCTTTTTATTGCCTCATCCATGAGCTTTGCAACGATCTATTTTGGAAAAACTCCATTGAAACTATATTCAAAGATCATCCTGACGCCCGCAAGTTTTGTCCTTTTGAGCGCAATCATCATAGCCTTTTTCTTTGGTTCTGGAAATGAGTTGTTCTCCTTCAGCATCCTTGGATATGAGCTGGCGATCAATTCCGGAGGGTTTAATATGGCAATTCTGATCATGGCAAGGACCCTGGGAGGAATGACCTGTCTATTCTTCCTTGCACTCACAACCCCAATGATAGAACTATTTTCAGTCCTAAAGGCAACCAGACTACCGGATTATTTTATTGAGATCTCCATGATGATGTACAGGTACATCTTTGTCTTCATTGACATAGCAATGAGCATAAAGTATGCCCAAACGGTTCGCCTGGGTTACAGGAATTTTAAAACAGCTTCTAAATCCTTTGCAATGCTTGCAAGTATCCTGTTCATAAGGTCATGGGAACAAGGAGAAAAAACCTACCTTTCCATGAACTCAAGGTGTTACGACGGAAAAATGACAATGTTCCACATAAAAAGACCTGTAAAGTTGCCTGAAGCCATTCTTACTGTCGTATATCTTGGTTGTTTAATATCCATCTCGTATCTGACAAGAGATTATTCCATATTCTGAAGGTTAAAATATGATCATAGAGACAATAGATATCAAATATTCATATCCGGACGGAACAGTTGCAATTGACGATGTCAATATTGAGATCAAAGAAGGACAAAAAATCACTTTTGTTGGTCCGAACGGTTCGGGAAAATCAACTCTATTCCTATTGTTGAACGGAACTCTCAGACCACAAAAAGGAGAAGTTCAATCACATGGAAAGAGATTCAAATACGATTCAAGATCACTGCGGGAGATCAGGAAGAACGTGGGAATTGTTTTCCAGAATTCGGATGACCAGATATTTGCCCCCACAGTGTATCAGGATGTGGCTTTTGGTCCGGTGAACCTTGATTTTACAAAGGAAAAGATTGAGAGTTGCGTAAACAATAATCTTGAGTATGTCGGATTGTCACATCTTAAAGATAAGCCTCCGCACCATTTGAGCGGTGGGCAGAAAAAGAGAGTTGCTATTGCAGGCGTGGTGGCTATGGAGCCTGAGGTGATCATACTTGATGAGCCATTGTCAAATCTGGATCCTGTCGGTGCAGATGAGATCATTGACCTGCTAAATGAGTTCAACCATTTTGGCAAGACCATCATTATCTCCACGCATGATGTAAACCTTGCTTACCAGTGGTCAGATTACGTATATCTGATGGCAGGCGGCAAAGTAATAGGAAAAGGCACGCCTGATGAAGTTTTCAAAGACTCTGAACTTTTGAAGATGTCAGGATTGAGGCAACCGACAACTCTTGAGATATACCATGAGATCGAGAGAAGGGGGCTTGCCACCAGAAATCAGGTTCCAAAGACGGTGCCTGAACTCGTGGATACTTTGAAACCTCCTGAGTTGATGTGGGCGAACGTCCCCCCGGGAACCAAAGAAGGAGATTCATTGAACTTGGGAGTAATGTATGGGGATTATGCCCAACATTGCCCGTATGAAGCTGTAAATGCAAAGGTTTTACACATACATAACGACGGACGCGCAGTGGTTGAGATGATGCGCAAAGGCATACGTGCCGGATGTATTATGATCTACGATATGGATTCTTATGATCACCAAAAACTTATGGATATTATGGGCAAGAATGAGATCGATGTGGTTGGTGCCATGGGTACGATGAGCAAGAACATTGCACAAAAGGATGGAGTGCCCCTTGAGATCACATCCGGCGTAATCGATAAGTCGATCTTGATGGCACTGTGCGGAAAACGATGTCTTGTGCTGACCAATGGGGGCATGATCGAACATTCGATGGAGAGGATAGGAGATTATATTGAGAAAAGTGGGATCGATCTGAATGTTAGTGTTATTGGCAGAGGGACAACTTAGTTTCACGTCAACTTTTAGATGTCGAGTTATTGAGGACATCGATTAGTGTTGAGTCAACAATAAAATGTCGCTAGAGTGAATAAACGGTGCGACCACACGCGCGAGAGCGCGGCACGTTTCTGCACCACGACCACTAAATACAATACGGTTTTCAAGCGTCAGCGTATTTGCTGTTCTGAGAATTGTATGTTTGGGCTATGGGTTTGATAGCATTGGAATGCGCCGAGCGGCGGCGAGAACTGATGCTATGGATTTTGTGGAGATATATTCGTAATTTTGGAATATAGAAAATTAGTTTTTGTATAGATGGTTTAGCGTTGTGGTACAGAGTGTTTAATTCTATTCATGATAAAAACGATTCACCTCACGCGCGTAGCGCGCATTGCCCTGCATACACATCGAATTTTCAATCGCCATATGCACATTCCACAAGTT
>JAUSPM010000173.1 GCA_030655675.1 Methanosarcinaceae archaeon
AGATGCCTTGATAGACATTTTATTTTTTTGTCACTCTTGGCGCGTGAAGAGCAATTGGAATATGTTTTTTATAATTATAATCGGACTCATATTCTATCGTGCCAAACAGGTTAATAATTTCAACCTGTTTGCGCCTTTGGATGTACTCAAGGAGCGCTTCAGTAACAACTGCTTTTTTGGTACGATGCAGACCAACTAAACGGGCTTCTTCGATTAATTTGTCGTCAATTGCTAAATTAGTAGGCATGATTTTCCCCCTCATTTTTCTTACACATTGTAATGTAATTTATCATGTGTAATGCTGGAAGGCAACTGGATATTATTTTTTTGCGTAACGCCAAATTCACCTGCATTTTGAAGTGCAGTGGAAAATGTCAGGTGGAACGATTTGTGTACGCCCGGCATGGGCGTGAACTTATCTGTCTGTGCGTGTCCGCTATAATGTGTTCCATTCTTCAGCAGAAACTGAACGGTCGATAATTTTCTCGACTTCATTCAACATCATCCTGAGTTGTGGCATTGAGAATTCAATATTAGACGGCACACTCATTCGATGGTGCTTGTAAACCATAAACTGGTGACGTGTACCAGAATAAGGACCGTCAAAACCAAAATTACAAAGCCGCAGTATAAAGACACGATGTTTACACGGTAGCCACCGGCTCATACCTTGGGTCCTCATTCAGGTTTATGCTTCCAATAACCGGCAGAGAGGGTGTCCCAGCTTTAAACCGACAAGGATCCAATCCTCAAGGGTTGAACGTAATTCGTCTTCACATTCTCGGAGGGTGGAACCAAACGCTATCACTCCTTTGCACATTGGAATACAACCGGCAAATGTGCCATCTTCCAATTTATCATAGACTGCCTCGTGCATTGTCTGTTCTACATAATTAGTTAAAACAAATCGTTTCATAATATATTTGCCATTACATTATAAATAGACACAAAGTTGTTGAGTTTTTTTATGATTAATCTACCACAGCCATATAGGTGGGTCAAGAAATTTGCTTTTGCTGCTTTCACGCAAAGGCGCAAAGGCGCAAAGTCGCCAAGGCTTTCTTTTGTTGCTCTTTGCGCGCTTTGCGTCTTTGCGTGAGAAATTTGGAAGCAGGCTATATCAACATTGTTTCAATCTGTTATCGGCAGGAATGACGGGACCTTGTCCATTTTATCGCGGCAATAATTGATATTTGAGATGTGATAACCATATCAAGGTGCCCGGGTTTATTTAAAGTGACACCTCCCCAACCATAGCAGGAGATGCTATGGTCCAGTTTAAAAAATATGGATCTATGAGGTGTCAAATGAAAGCATACGCCGGAATCGATTTACATTCAACCAATAATTATATCGGTATCATCAACGATAAAGATCAACGGCTCTTTAAAAAACGACTGCCCAATAACCTGGATGTCATACTCTCCGCACTGGAACCGTTTCAACAAGACCTTCACGGCATCGTTGTCGAATCCACCTACAACTGGTACTGGCTGGTGGACGGTCTGCAGGACAATGGCTATACAATCCATCTGGCCAATCCGTCGGCAATCAAACAGTATGAAGGTCTGAAACATACCGATGATCGATGGGATTCATTCTGGCTTGCCCATCTGTTACGTTTAAATATCCTGCCTGAAGGATATGTTTATCCGAAAGAAGAACGGCCTGTGCGGGATCTGCTTCGCAGGAGAATGATGCTGGTAAGACAGCGGACCACTCATATATTAAGCTTACAGAGCATGATTACCAGGAACCTCGGTATAAATATGTCAGGCAGAGCGATAAAAAGACTTACTGGAGACGATGCCGAACAACTGTTCAAAGATCCCTGTCTCGTACTGGCAGCTCGGAACAGCATCTCGATCATGAAGTTCTTGAAAGAGAAGATTCGTCTTATCGAACAATCAGTTCTTTCACGGGTCAAACTGCGGAAAGAGTTTGCACCATTGCTCACACTTCCGGGGATCGGGACTATTCTGGGTCTGACCATTATGCTGGAAGTGGATAACATCAATCGTTTTCTGAAAGTCGGCAACTATTCATCATACTGCCGGTGTGTGAAGAGTGAACGACTTTCGAACGGTAAGAAGAAAGGTACCGGCAACACCAAAAACGGCAACAAGTATCTCTCCTGGGCATATGTGGAAGCCGCTCATCATGCGAAACGATCATATCCGTACGCACAACGCTTCTTCCAGCGTAAGGAGGCACAGACAAACAGGATCGTCGCTGTTAAGGCATTGAGTAACAAACTCTGTCGAGCATCATACTATGTCATGCGTGATCGGGTACCCTTTGATCAGGAGAAATTATTTCGATAATAAAAATGGCTGCAGCAGTGAACCGGTAGTGGGGTTGGTGAAAATCCATAAGACTTGATTGGAACCTGCTGCATCCACAGATATACAGGTATTGTTTCGTTTTAATCTATCTCATTCGCCCATGTCGTGAGCCTTCATGGGGTTGGTTAACAACCGTAAGATCTGCAACATAACCAATTGGACACGGCATGGAACCGCTGGTTATCTGGGGTCCAAAGATGGACCAGGGTCTGATGTCATAATATAACAGCCTTGATCCCGATGGGTGACTGGTGCGTATCAGGAATACATTGATCGCGAACCGATAAGATTGAAGTAACGGGTGTGAACGGAAGGACAAAGCGAAGCTGTGCCGAGATGCCCACTTGATGGACAAGCAAAAAAGAAGAACTGTTTTTGTAGTGGAGAGGTGTGTTTTTTACTTGACCTCACCTTGAATGGGCGACCCCTGCTCCGACCCTGCTCCCTGCTTTCTCCATCGATGAGTTCCCGCTTGTTTCCCAATACCTTGATTTTACCCTCCTCCCCATTATCAAATATAAGATGGACTGTATAATTCTGATCTAGAGTTGCTTTTTTAACTCTTGGGTTCAAAATACACCTCACTTGAGCGGATGAATTTTGAATACTTCTTAACCGTTGGCAACAAGCTCCCAATCCTTGTCACGTTATCTGACTCAGGATTGACTTCATCTTATCGACCGGGCCGTAGATCACCAGCCGGTCATCTTTGTGCAGTACCTCATCGCTGCGGGGAACAGGAATCCAGATCTTCCCCCGTTCGACTCCCAGGACCAGAATCCCTTCTATGTTCAATTTGTGGTCCGCCAAGGTGCT
>JAUSPM010000156.1 GCA_030655675.1 Methanosarcinaceae archaeon
AACTTGTGGAATGTGCATATGGCGATTGAAAATTCGATGTGTATGCAGGGCAATGCGCGCTACGCGCGTGAGGTGAATCGTTTTTATCATGAATAGAATTAAACACTCTGTACCACAACGCTAAACCATCTATACAAAAACCAATTAAACTTGAACTTAATCTAATACTTAACCTTATACCTAAACTTACAATACAGTTATACAAGCGGTGAATTAATGGACAGACTTGAACTTATTAAAAGAAATGTGCAGGAAATAGTTACGGAAGAGGAACTTGACGATCTGGTGGCATCAAAGGAACACCCTACTGCATATGTAGGATATGAACCAAGCGGCAAGATACACATGGGTCATGTTCTTACAGTGAATAAATTGATAGACCTGCAAAATGCCGGATTTGGAATAACTGTTCTGCTTGCTGATGTGCATGCGTACTTAAACCAAAAAGGAACTCTGGAAGAGGTTCGTGAGACCGCAGATTATAACAAGCGGTGTTTTATTGCGCTTGGGCTTGATGAGGAGAAAACAAATTTTGTTTATGGTTCTGATTTCCAGCTTGGGTCTGAGTATATGCTGAATGTCCTTAAACTTACACGTGCCATTTCGCTCAACCGGGCAAAACGAAGTATGGATGAAGTTGGACGTAAGATGGAGGATCCGAAGGTTTCCCAGATGGTCTATCCTATTATGCAGGCTGTTGATATTGCTATGCTTGGTGTGGATGTAGCTGTGGGTGGAATTGACCAGAGAAAGATCCACATGCTTGCACGGGAAGGGCTACCTGGATTCGGTTATAAGGCTCCTATTTGTATACACACCCCGATCTTGCTTGGATTGGATGGTACGAAGATGTCATCTTCAAGTGACAATTTCATTTCTGTTGATGATACGGAAAAGGCGGTCACAAAGAAACTCAATAAGGCATTTTGCACTGCGGGGGTGGTTGAGGATAATCCGGTTATTGATCTTTTCAAGTATCACATTTTCCCAAGATATGATGAGGTTGTTTTTGAGCGACCAGAGAAATATGGCGGGAATATGACATTCCACAGCCAGCAGGAACTTGAGGAGAAGTTTGCATCTGGAGAACTTCATCCGGCGGATCTTAAAGGTGGGGCAGGGAAATATATGAATTTGATACTTGGCCCTGTGAGGGATGTATTATAGTGATATTTATTAGTTGGTAAGTAGATGGGGTTTAATCTGAATATCAGCGAAGATTTTCTAGGTATTCATCCCATATTTCAAATTTGTAGGAAAAGCGCCACTTTTCCTATGAACACACATCAATAATAAATTCTAAAGGAAGGGTCTATTTTTCCCATACTTTATTAGGTCTGTCCCTTCTTCGAGGAGATAATTTTTACAGTCAGGATATTGACCAGACTGTAATAATAAATTAAAGTTCATTGCGGTTCATATTGAAAAGTGTTGAATATAATACAATTAGTTAATATAGTATAAGTGTCAAATATAATGCACAGACATATATATTGATATAGACATAGATATAGGCATGTATATAGACGTAGATATTCAAAGTGACTAATCTGAGGGGATTTACACGAAAGCAAATCAAAAATGTCGAATGAACACTGATACCAGTGCGCAGGTCGGAATAGGGACGCTTATTATTTTCATTTCTATGGTATTGGTGGCTGCAGTTGCATCAGCACTTTTGATAAAAACGTCTGGCGTATTACAGCAAAAAGCTTCACAGACTGGACAGGAAACAACCAGAGAAGTTGCATCAAATATACGTGTTGACCGTGTACAGGGTGAACGTGCTGCATATACAACAATTAATGTCGTGGATGGAGTACCGGATTCGCTTTCTTCTTCCATCCCAAAAGGTGGTATGATCGAGTGGATATCAACAAGTGGGCCATTTTCCATTTCAGTAGATGGAACTAACGAAACAGTTGCAAGTGAATCATATGCTGAACATAGATTCACGACCAGTGGTAATTATAATTCTACGATAAACGTTACAGGCGGTAACATAACAGTGAGTGATGCTATTGATTATGGTGAAGTCACAAAACTCCACATTTCTTTATCTCTTGGTCCGGGAAGTGAAGATATTGATCTATCCCAGGTAATTATTTACATGGCCGATGGGATGCATATAGCGACTGTAAAATATGATACACTTGATACAAGTACCGTGATTCATAAACCAACATCAGAATATTTTTCAGTTGATTCAGTACGAATACGTGATCAGAGTGTTTTTAAGCCTTCTCAACCAGTACTTAGAACCGGTGATATTATGCAACTTACTATAGATATACGAAAAGTATTTTCTGCAGAGGATGCTACATATACTGGATTAATGCCAAGAACAAAAGTATCACTACAGATACGTCCGGAAGCCGGTGCACTTGTAGTGTCTGATTTCACAGCACCTGGTGCATATTTTGACGATAAGTATGTTTTGTTGAGATATTTATAGATCTCAGCATTTTCATTTTTGTGTCTTCCCATAGTATATAATTTATAGAATTATATGGTGCGAGATAACACGAACGGAATGAGCGTTTTTCGTCCGATTTGCTCATAAAATATTAGAAAAGTACAAATAATGCAGAAGATTTCAGTATATGTAACGTTATTGTTATTATAGAGTGCTATTATCACAATATAAACATACAGTCCAATAATAAGGTGTGAATACATGAATACTTCCAAATGGTACAAGATATTTGGTTTATTACTTGTCGTAATTTCGGCGACCATATATTTTATTCACTATTTGATATTTGACGATACACATCACATTTTTATTTACCTTTTGGGGGACATTGCATTTGTTCCGATTGAAGTACTGATGGTGACCTTGATCTTACATCAATTATTAACTTATATGGAAAGACGCAATAAGCTGGAAAAATTGAATATGGTTATTGGAGTATTTTTCAGCGAAATCGGAACAAAGCTGTTATGTTTTTTATCCGATTTCGATCCCAATCTTGATGCGGTCAGACACGAACTTGTTGTGACAAACGATTGGATTGATGAGGATTTTTTGGACACTAAAAAACGTCTGAAAAATTATAATTATTCAGTCAATATTCAGGATATCGACATAGAAAAACTTAGAACTTTACTTGGTGAAAAGAGAAATTTATTAATACAGTTGCTCGAAAATCCTACTTTATTGGAACATGAATCTTTCACCGAACTTCTTAGATCGGTCTTCCATTTGCTTGAAGAATTAGTTGCCAGAGGTGACCTTTCAAATCTTCCGGACACTGATCTTGATCACCTTTCCGGCGACATTGAAAGAGTGTACGGTCTGCTTGTTGGCCAGTGGTTGAATTACATGCACCATTTGAAGAATAATTATCCATATCTGTTCTCACTTTCAATGAGAACGAATCCCTTTGATACAAGCGCTTCACCCGTGGTGAAGTGATTTAGGTGGAAGTGTTCCACCTTTAGTAAGTGAAATGCCGACATGCCTATGATGTTCTAACGTTTTTATTTAGCTGGTGCAGCGCGGCGTTGCAAGGTGTTTAATGAGTTCATGATAAAAAAACGATTCGCCTCACGCGCGTAGCGCGCATTGCCCTGCATACACATCGAATTTTCAATCGCCATCTGCACATTCCACAAGTTTAAATATACTTTTTGCTAACGATTTAGATCATTCAACGCACTTTCCGCAGGTAAATCCCAAAAATGAATCTTTTTCTTAAATACAAAATGATGCCGTATGAGCATGGTTTTTAAAACATACTCACAAATAGTTTAGAATGATATATGTCAATTTTCTACCGAAGTTTGCAAATTGTATACCAAAACAGGATCTCTCCAACATTGAGTGGGCGAATATTATCATCTCACCATGCACACATATATTTACAGTATAAATATAATATTAGGTAGATATTCAAAACCGATATCAGGAAAAATATTTAAAATTTTTATATACCTGCGGAAAGTGCGATTCAATTTAGTATGTATGAGCAGTGCCGCCTGACGGCGGTCGCATTGTTTTTAACTTCTAATAGAATTAACACATTTACACAGTC
>JAUSPM010000174.1 GCA_030655675.1 Methanosarcinaceae archaeon
CAAGTTAATGCGAACGAAGTGAGTATTTTCTTGTGATGCCCAGTGACGAATCTATCTATGCCATTTTAAATTTTTTATTTCTACTATTATTGTTTCACATTGCCCGCATACACCATGACGTGTTAAATTTGCCAGCGGGACAAAACGAAATTTCACAATAATACAACTTATTTATCAAAATTTAACGAGGTGTACAAATGAGCAAAGAAGAAATTTTTAAAGAACTTGCAGATGCCGTAGTTTCTTGCAAAAAAGATGTTGTTGACGCAGCAGTTGAAAAAGCAAGAAGTGAAGGTATTGAACCGGCCGAGATCATTGAAAAAGGTCTTGCAGCCGGTATGAATGAAGTAGGCATTATGTTTGAGAGGGGTAAATTATTCTTGCCACATGTAATGCTTGCAGCCGGTGCAATGGAGTCAGGGGTCAAGATTTTGGAATCTGACATGCCAAAGGGTACGGTCAGTAAAAAACTTGGTGTTATCGTAAACGGCACTGTTGAGGGAGATGTACATGACATTGGCAAGTCCATTGTTTCCACAATGCTCCAATCAGCAGGTTTTGAGGTCCATGACATTGGAAGAGATGTTCCTCTTCAGGATTTCATCGATAAGATCAAAGAGACAAATGCAGATATGGTTGGCCTTTCCGCTCTTATGACCACTACTCTTCCCGGCCAGAAAGAAATTATCGAGATGCTCAAAGAGCAGGGTCTTCGGGACAAAGTGAAAGTAATGGTCGGCGGTGCACCTGCAACAGAAAACTGGGCAAAGAAGATCGGTGCCGACTGTTATGCAGAAAATGCAAGTGAAGCCGTGGCAAGAGCCAAAGAACTGCTTCTCTAAAAATTAAGAAGGTGAAATGAATGACAACAGAATACGCTACTAGAATGGGAGACGGTCAGAGAATATTCATGACAAGAGAGCAGATCCTGGCAGACCTCATAGAAGGAATGGCAGATGCTACAGATCTTGGCACTATCCCCGATCTTAGTGAAGATGAACTCGACAAACTTGTTGATATTATTGCAACGCCTGCAAGAATGGTTGGTGTAGAACCAGGCAAAGAAGTCCCCGTAACACATGACATTGGTACAATCAGAATTGATGGTGACCAGGGTAACAGCGGTGTGGGCATCCCATCCAGCAGACTTGTCGGTGTCATGATGCACGAAAGGGCATTTGGTGCTGACACTATGGAACTTGGTCATATCGACTACAGTTACAAACCTGTTAAACCTGTGATCTCTAATGAACAACAGGCAATGGAAGTCTGTCAGCAGAATACTATTATACCACTTCTCTATGGTGCAATGCCAAATCTTGGTCTTTACTATACACCAGATGGTCCATTCGAAAACCCCGGTGATCTTATGAAGGCATTCAAGATCGATGAGGCAAGAGTTTCTATTGAAGGTGCAGCCAAACATGCTACAAGGGACATAACATGGATCATGCGTAAAATGATGTCCTCCGGTGCTGACGGTGTTAATTTTGATACAGTCGGTGCTGCCGGAGACGGCGATATGTATGCATCCCTGCATGCTATTGAAGCATTGAGAAAAGAGTTCCCTGAAATCTACATTGAAGCAGGTATGGCAGGCGAGTTGACTCTCGGTTTACATGGTGACCTTCAATATGACGGAAAGGTCCTTGCAGGAATGTGGCCACATCAGCAGGCTGAGGTTGTTTCAAAGGCGGGTGCCAATATATTCGGACCTGTTGTTAATACCAACACCAGCAGAAGTGCAGCATGGAATCTCGGAAGGGCTGTTACTTTTGTTAAGGCGGCTGTTAAAGCTTCATCTATTCCATGTCATGTGAACATGGGAATGGGTGTCGGTGGTATTCCTATGTTTGAGACTCCAACAATTGACGCTGTGTCAAGGGCCAGTAAAGCTATGGTTGAAGTTGCCGGCGTCGACGGCATATAGGTAGGGGTCGGCGACCCGATGGGTATGCCGATCGCACACATTATGACCTCCGGAATGAGCGGTATCAGAGCAGCAGGAGATCTTGTTGCAAGGATGGAATTCTCAAAGAGTATGAGAATTGGAGAAGCAAAGGAATACGTTGCAAAGAAACTGAATGTTTCTACAATTGATCTTAGTGATGAGTATGTCATGAGAGAAATTAGGGAAGATCTCGGTATCGGTGTGATAACTTCAGTTGCAGGTGCTCCAAAAGGAATTGCAGCAAAGATGAATATCGAGAAACTTCTGGGGATTAAGATCAATTCCTGTGAGAGATTCCGAAAACAAATTGCATAATTGAATTGGGGAACTTTAAATGAGATTTTCTGCGTTGCAGGGTCTCATTTTTTATCCATTTATAGTGAAAATAACTACTGCCAGTGGCAGGTGAATGGATACAATTTTCCCGTTATAATTATTGAGTGAGGTATTACATGTCAAATCAAGATTATTTAGACAAACTTAGAGATACAATTGTCAATCAAAATATAAACGGCTGTGTTGAAGCCACTAATGAGGCACTTGCAGCTGGTATCGGTGCAGTTGAAGCAATCGAGAATGGGCTTTCAGTTGGAATGAAAATAGTCGGCGACAAATTCGAAGCCGCGGAGATATACCTTCCACATATCATGATGTCTGCAAAAGCAATGAGTGCAGCTATGGAAATTCTTTCACCTCTCCTCGTAGGAGATGAAAATGCAGGACATGGGCTTGCTATCACCTATGTTCAGGAAGGAGACATTCACGACATTGGCCACCGCCTTGTAACAACCATGCTGGGAGCTAATGGGTTTGAGATCATTGATCTCGGAGTGGACGTACCAAACGAAAAGGTCATTGAAGAAGTCATCAAGAACAAGGGTAAGAAAATGATCCTTGTCGGTTCAGCACTCATGACAACATCAATGCTTGGCCAGAAAGATACAGTGGAACTGCTTAAGGAAGAAGGTCTCAGGGACGATATCAAGGTTATGTTTGGCGGGGCACCTGTCTCAGATGCATGGATTGCAGAGATCGGTGCAGATGCAACAGCAGAGAACGCTGCAGATGCTTCTCGTGTAGCTCTTGAGATTATGAAATAAGAGGTGACTAAGTATGACATATAGTAGATCAATGGATTGTTATGAATTCTATGACCGTGCAAAGAAAGGTGAGAAGAGAACCCAGGATGACTGGGATCTTATGACCATTCCGATGAAGTCAATGGAACTCAAGCAGAAATACGGAATTGACTTTAAGGGTCAGTTTGTCCCAACCGATAAGGACATGATGGGCAATTTGTTCAAAGCTGGTTTTGACATGCTCCTTGAGTGCGGTATTTACTGTACCGACACCAAACGTATCGTTAAGTATACCGAAGATGAGATGTGGAATGCTATCAACAATGTACAAAAAGAGTTTGTACTTGGTACGGGAAGAGATGCAGTGACCGTTAAAAAGAGAAGTGTTGGTGACAAGCGTAAACCTATAATCCAGGGCGGTCCAACAGGTTCTCCAATCTCGGAAGAGATGTTCATGCCAGTGCATATGAGCTATGCTCTTGAGAGGGAAGTTGACACAATTGTGAATGGTGTCATGATGACGGTTCGTGGAAAACCACCAATCCCTAAAAGTCCTTATGAGATCCTGGCTGCCAAGACTGAGACACGTCTTATAAAACAGGCAGCTGCAATGGCCGGAAGGCCTGGCATGGGCATATAGGGGCCTGAGACTTCCCTGTCAGCTCAGGGAAATATCGCTGCTGACTGTGCCGGTGGCATGATCAGTAGTGACAGTCACGAGGTCTCACAACTAAATGAACTTAAGATCGATCTTGACGCAATTTCTGTAATTGCACATTATAACGGTAACAGTTCTATTATCATGGATGAGCAGATGCCTATCTTTGGTGGCTACGCCGGCGGCGTAGAAGAAACTGCTATTGTTGATATTGCAACACACATCAATGCATTTGTGATGAGCAATGCAACCTGGCATCTTGATGGCCCGGTGCACATACGCTGGGGATCTACAAATACAAGGGAAACTTTGATGATCGCAGGATGGACCTGTGCTACAATTTCAGAGTTCACTGATATGCTTTCAGGTAACCAGTACTACCCATGTGCAGGACCATGTACAGAGATGTGCCTGCTCGAGGCTTCAGCTCAGTCTATGACAGATACGGCATCCGGCCGTGAGATCCTTTCTGGTGTTGCAGCCGCAAAGGGTGTTGTACAGGATAAGACAACCGGTATGGAAGCCAGAATGATGGGAGAGGTTGCAAGAGCAACTGCGGGTATGGAAATTGGAGCAGTCAACAAGATAATTGATGGACTCCTCAAACTCTACGAGAACGATTATGCAAAAGCACCAAAAGGAAAGACATTCCAGGAATGTTATGATGTTAAGACCATAACACCAACTGATGAATACATTAGCGTATACGATGGTGCACGCAGGAAACTCGAAGAACTTGGATTGGTATTCTAAAATCGCGTTTAATCTGGATCCCATACCAGAACATTGTATATCCTCCGCCTCTGGCCAGTGGGCTAAAACTGGCTCCACTTTATTAGTAGAGTACAAAAATATAATTGAAGTACAGGAGATTGAATTTATGACTGAATATACACCAAAAGAAAGACTGGCACGCGTATTGAACAAGCAGCCAGTTGTCAGAATGCCGGCTGTTTGTGTCACACAAACTGCAACCGTTGAACAGCTGGAAGCCTGTGGTGCATTCTGGCCAGAGGCAAACGAGAATGCCGAAAAGATGGCGACCCTTGCTGAGGCAGGTCACACTGTAATTGGTTTTGAGGCCGTACGTGTTCCGTATGATATTACCGCAGAAGCCGAATTCTTTGGCTGTGAGATCAAGGCAGGCACACAGGTTCAGCAACCATCTGTTGTTGGACATGTTGTGAAAAATGCAGAAGATATTGAAGGTTTAAGGGATTATGATCTTAGTAAAGGAAGAATCGGGGTTGTTTGTAAAGCGATCAAGATACTTGCGGACAAATATGGAGCAGACCTCCCTATCATGGGTAGTATGCTGGGTCCTTTCTCACTGGCACAGCACCTTAATGGTGACAGCTGGTTCATGGCCATTATGACAGATGAGACCTTTGGACTGGCACTTATGGAATTCACGACCGAGTTCAATATTGCATATGCAAAGAAAATGGTTGAGAGTGGTGCTGACACAATGGTCATTATTGACCCTACGGCAAGTTACCAGCTCATCGGCCCTGAATTCTATGAGAAGTTCGTACTGCCATTCCACACGAGAATTATTGATGCGATGCATGAACTTAATATTCCTACTGTTCTTCATATTTGCGGTGATGCCACAAATGGCCTCACTCTGATGGAAGCCTGTGGAGTAGATGGTATCAGCATTGACCAGAATGTGGATGTTGCAACTGCTGTGGCCAAATTGGAAAAAGCAATTGTCATAGGAAATCTTGATCCGGCGAACATGCTCTGGAACCAGACACCTGCAACAATAAAAGAAGAGTCAAAGAATATACTCAATGCAGGCGTGCATTTGTTGGCACCCGGATGTGGTATTGTAAGCAAGACTCCTACCGAGAACCTTCGAACAATGGTTGAGATGGCAAAGAACCATACATACTGAACGTTAAAATTTGTTGTTTTGGTCGAAAAATGGCTACATTTTCGTAGTTGTTTTTCGTCCGGTGATTTTTTTTGATGTTTGATTTTAGATATATTAGAAAAACTCACTTGTTCAGGTATCTTTAATTCCGAGTCAATCCGCCGCAGGCTGCACATCCCTTCATCACCGAGAATTTTTTCCTTTCGGTCGAATCAACTTGATGTACACAATTTTACAAATTGCATACAATAAAAAGTTAAAAATAGATTTTATCATTATGTGATTAATCACACAATGATACATTGAATGTTGATAAATGTTGGCGGAAACCCCGGGAAATTAACTCGGCTGAACGGATTTAGAGTCCATTCGATCAACATGATCTGATTTCCTCGTTGATATGAATTTTTATGTACAAAAATAAATATGCTTTTTTAGTATTTATATTATGTGGTTGATTTAATTTGAGTGAAAATTGCTATAAAGTCTTTTGTATCGTATTTTATTAAATTGTGAATAATACTAATAGGAACATATATATGTGATATTTGAAAGTTCACTTTGCGGTAAACAAGTCCACCTCAAAAAAACGAAATCAAAAACGTGTCTTGCAGATGAGTTCATTCATTATTCATTCCCCTGTCTTTGTTTAGCAGTTTTTGACGCCAAGTAGAACCGCCACAGGCGGCACGCCCCATTATCATCAATGAAATCTTCCTCTTTTTGCATTTAATGGACAAAATGAATTGTATAAGAGATATTGTGCACCATTTTCGCGGAATCGATAGCTTTTAATTTAAAATTATGTATTATTATATTATTAATCCGACCAATGTGAATAATTGCATACGATTAGTGGTTTGGAAACATGCCGCCTGCGACGGTTGCACTGGTTTTGGTTTAAGGTAAAACACTTTCGTTTGCGCAGATATCCCCCAAATCGATACAAATAAATTTCCCTTAATCAGTCCCTGCTGCAGGCGGCGCATTCCACAGCTACCAACCCCACAATCAAAAATATATAATTCTAGAATCTGCAAATATGAAACCGCTTGAAAAACATTTTGTATTTCATATTCATGATGTAAAAATGTGCCGCGCTGTAAGCGTGTAGTCGTATTGTTTTTCACAAATCACTCATAAATGGATTGGTGAAGATTTAGAGAATATAAGTCCTCTTTACGAGATATTTATATGTTTCTATGTTTGCCGGTTTGTAGGATTGCATACATATAAATATTTTCAGACTATGCAAATGTATAAGTATTAACGACAAAATAAATATGACATTAATAAGACATTACTGGTGTATGGGTGGCTGACATCATTTGATTTTGGTTATCAAAGCGTTTTCTCATCCTGGCATATGGTGAAAAGAATTATGGAGGTACTTTTTGTTGAATATTTTACAGCAAAAATATTTGGGGGAATGCAATGAGCGATGAATTGGAATCCATGAAGAAATTGGATAAAATATACAAAAACAGTTCGATTGTTGCTTTTTTGTGGGGAGGAGGAGATGAATGGCCTGTGGATTTCGTATCAGAGAACATTAATCAATTTGGTTATACCACGGAGGAATTCACATCAGGGCATCTCAATTATGCCGATATTGTATATCCAGATGATTTAGATAGGGTTCGCTCCGAGGTTTTAAAATCTTCTAAAAAGGGGACACATTTTACTCATGAATATAGAATTCTGACTAAATCCGGAGAAGTGCGCTGGGTGGATGAACAATCTTTTATTGGACTTGATAAAAGTGGTGTTCCAGATTATTTTCAAGGCATCATCATTGACATCACTGATCGTAAAAAAGCAGAAGAAGCATTACACTTCGATGAATTACGCCTCGAAGCACTTTTAAAACTTAACCAAATGAGCGGAGTCTCATTACAGGAGATCACGAATTA
>JAUSPM010000179.1 GCA_030655675.1 Methanosarcinaceae archaeon
GTCTTTGATTTTTTGGACCGTGCTAAGAATTTCTTGAACTCTCGCATTTTTAGACATTAATTGATAAATTTGTTTTTTAAACTATATAAACTTTGTCTAATTTAAGTGGGTCGTATTTTCAATTTAGCCGAAAGTCATGTATTAACATTTGAGCGATTAGATCGGTATCAAAATGTTCAAATCGTAAACGATGTTCAATAGATATTAACTCAGCAATTTCTTTTTTCATAGGACCAATTTATTCACGACCAAGCAACTTGCATGCCTGACATATCTCAAGACTGCATGGTTCACCGCATATCCGGCATCTTGCAAGTTCGATATTTAAGTATTCTTTTGAAATTATCGGTGCCATTGTGTCAAAACCTTTAAGCAGGGAATATTTTGTGCCCGGGTGAGCCACCTCAAAAACATTGAGCATGTCCCTTACTTCGCCCCGAATTGCTTCGTGGGCATACGGGCATTCACTAAAATCAACAGTCAGGTCGTTGACAATTGCATAGAGTGCCACTTCCTTTTCGGGAATATAGCGAAGTGGTTTTGCACGAAGGACAAGTCCTTCAAGCGCGTGAGGTTGTGAGAGTTTGACCATGCGTGAAACATCACCTCTCAAATGGTTGAGGAGAATTGTCTGTGCTTCATCATCAAGATTATGACCGGTTGCAAGTTTTGTTGCACCGATTTCAATTGCGGTCTTGTTTAGCAGTGTTTTTCGCAGGACACCACAATAACTGCACGCACCTTTTTCGCGTTCCTGTGCAACAATATCATCAAGAGGTGTGTCAAACTCATCTTTAAAAGATCGGATGATATGTTTCACGCCCAATTTAGCGGTCAGTTCTTTTGCAATCTTTAGAGTATGTTCACGGTAGCCTTCTATTCCCTCATCGATCGTAATGGCGATAAGTTCAATATCCGGTCTTTTGTCGAATAACTTGTGAAGCATGTATAACAGTACAGCACTGTCCTTTCCACCACTGAGTGCAATTGCAATGATGTCATTCTTCTGTATATTGAAGTGCTTTCTGATGGTAAATTTTATTTTCCGTTCAACATCTTCAATGAAATGCTTTTTACATAGGTGCATTCCAGAATATTTCTGGAAAATAATTGCTTCCTTGTTACATTTATTGCATTTCATATTCATAGATGATCAACCCTTAAATCTTCGAAGATATATTAGTATATATTGTTGATTTATATCAACTTATATAATATATATTTTACATTAAATTTATCATAAGCCGAAACCTTTATCATCATTCAATTCAACTAATCTCAAATTTAATTGGGTTTGTGGATAAGTTTTTGTTAAGTTATAAGTTATAAGTTATAAGTTATAATTGTGGTAGGTAAATGGTAGTATTAAGTGATAGGCTTAATAAGGTCTTAGATGACCTTAAAATGGTAGATGGTGTTGAGTCTGCAGCAATAGCGACGAGAGACGGTTTACTCATAGCAGCCAACACTTATCCAGGAACACATCCTGAAACATTTGCTGCAATGTCTGCTACTATTCTTGGTGCAGCAGAAGCTGCAACTGGCCATTTGAAAAATGGTTCTGTAAATAGGATAATTATAGAATCAGATGATTGCCGGATGATCGCAACGGGTTCAGGTCAAAAATCACTTTTGGTTGTTATGACAGCAGTTAATTCAGGTCTTGGATTGATACTGGTTGAGCTGGCAAAAGGCGCTTCTATAATAGACGATCTTCTCAAGTAATCTACTAATCAATGATTTTTCAAGGTGTATGAATTGTTTTTAACAGGCGAGATCTCGATTCCTATTATTCTATTATCAGTGCTGGGGGGCTATCTTCTTGGTGTTTTTTCAGGGCTCGTTCCGGGAATCCATACAAACAATTTTGCTCTGCTTCTTGTCGCCCTTTCACCAATGATGAGTGATTATGGCATACAACCGTTCTACATTGCTGTGATAATACTGTCAAATTCTATTGCGCATACGTTCCACGATATAATTCCTGCCATATTTTTAGGCGCACCGGATTCGGATATGGCACTGGCTGTATTGCCAGGGCACAGACTCCTGCTTGACGGTTTTGGTGCAGAAGCAATCCGTTTATCCGCGCTTGGAAGTGCGGGTTCGGTCGTGTTCTCGATGATAATTGTTCTGCCGCTTGCTGCTATATTCAGTATCGTATATCCTGTTTTGCAGGATCACATTGCATGGGTACTTATTTTCATCGTGTTCCTTATGATCGCAACAGAAAAAGGTGAGTATGTCATAGGCCAGGGCTCGCTTGCTCATTACAAGTACAAAGGTTATGCTATTGCGCTGTTCTTAATAAGCGGTGCGCTTGGGTTATTCGCGTTCGAGATGGAAGGATTGATGAACCCTGTTATCAATTTCGGGGCACCATCAATTCTATTGCCCCTGCTTAGCGGTTTATTTGGTGCATCACAACTTGTGATAAGCCTGCTCACGCATTCAACTATCCCGCCGCAGACCTTTTCAAAAATGACATTGTCAGGGAAGCGGATCGTCAGGGGAGTTATCACAGGTAGTGTGGCGGGTTCTATAGTTGCATGGTTGCCCGGGATATCATCAGCAATTGCGGCGGTGCTTGCGCGGCTGTTCGTCAGGAAAGATTTTGATAGTGAAGGTGAGGACGAGGGCGAGGTGGATGCGGATGGTGTGGATGCCGGCTCAAAAGAATTCATAGTTTCAGTTTCCGGAGTCAACACGTCGAACGCGATATTTGGTCTGGTCGCTTTGAGTGTGATCGGAAAAACAAGAAGCGGTGCTATGGTGGCGATCAATGATGTGTTGGGCACGGCCAATGGTGTGATTGGTGGCGTAATCACACTTGATACATCAACGTTGCTTCTTTTTTTCGGTGTTATTTTGCTGACCGCTTTTCTATCTTATTTCTCAACGATCATGATCGGGAACAATGTTCACCGTGTACTGTCGCGAATTGATTACTCTAAATTATGTGTCGGCGTTATCATCGGTCTTGCGTTGATGGTTGTTGCATTCACTGGATTTTTCGGATTGTTGATCTTTATTATAGCTACACCGATAGGGATGCTTGCACCATTCTTTAAGGTCAGGAAATCAAATGCCATGGGTGTCATTTTACTGCCGGTTATTCTGTATTTCATTTAAATGAATCCCCAATGATTCGCATGCAAGCGCCTGTTACTTCCTTCCACCCCACCACAAGGGTGGACGGAGCAGATTGGGATGGGCACCCTTTACATTTCTGAAATAGCCAATTAATCCCAATATATTTCTAATTCACAATATTCCCAAAAAAACCTGCAAGTTCGTGGGATGGATCGTTATCAGAAATAAAATCAAAGTCTCCCTGTATGGTTTTGAATGATATTTTATGTTCAAAACTATTTGGTGTCTCATCATCAACACCATTGTATATCGGCTTGAAATTGACCTTGATCGATCTGAGATGCGACCGGGACAATTCAAAATTTCCTTTCGTTTCATTGAGGATGTTGTCCGGCTCCATACCCAGATACCTGTCGGTAATTAATGATGCAGATGACATGACAGCACCCCATTTACCAAAAAGTCCCTTTCCTTCTTTCTTTGCTCTTTCTTTTGCTTCAGATGCTACACGTTTGAGCATCTCAGATGTGGTGAGGGCAAAGATCAATTTATCATTGGTGGCAACAAGGGTGAAATTATCCCATCTGCCCAATGACTTCTTTTTTTTCAGATTTCCATAGACAAATCGTACCTGTCCCGAAGGTGACGGATTGGAATGTATCCTCTCTTCGTTGTTCGGTTCGTGCTGTTCCGGCAAAGAGAGAACCTTTGATCCACAATTTGCACAGAACTTCACGCCCTGTTTGAGTGATGAACCGCACTGGTTGCAGAATTTTGGTCCAGTCATATATGGTGCTCCCGAATAATCAATGATACATTAAAGTTTAGTCCCGCAATTATCACAGAATTTTGAATCACCCTGCACCTTGGTTCCGCATTCGCTGCAAAATTTACTGGAATCAGCTACGGAATTACTGTCTTCAATTTCAATTTCAGGTTCATCAGTAGTATCGACGGATCGGTCAAATTCTGCCTGTGGAGCCCCGAAATCAAGAAGATATGCGATATAGGCCACCAGTTCAGCCGGTGACAGCGAGGAGAACGTGATCGAATCACCTTTTGGATCAATCATCAGGACCCCATGAATCCCTGATTGAAGACAGCCGAATGCTGCACTGGAAAGTTCATCGGGGTTATACATCTTCCCTGCATTCACAGACACGATCTGTTCGGTAATGAGCATCTGCCTGGCAAGAAGCGCACTGTCCATGGAAAGATTCCACTTGTTTCCTTTTTGCTCCACGAATCCCTTTGATGCAATGGATTTCAGGGCAACGGCAAGTTCCTTTTCATCAACAAATGGTTTCTCTTCATGAAGATCGCATATAATGGAAGCCAGCCACTGATATTTCCCTTTAGTCCCAAGGGCTGAGAGGATCTCCGTTTCTTCAAATGATAACGGTACCGGTTCGAGTTCTTCCGCTATGCTTCGCAGATACGAGCGTCTCTGAAGATCAATAAGCGCGGAAAATGCACAGGCTTCCTTCCAGGTCATCACTGCTTCAAATTCACAACCTCCCAGAGCAGACCGCCCGGTATATTCACTTACAAAACCCGCAACAATATCAGAACCTATCGGGTAGCTGATCCTAAGATTGCCATCTTCATTGATGATCAATGCATATTCTCCGTCACCTTTTCGATATGTTGTGAGTTGGATCGTGATATTTGGCCTTATTATTTCGAATTGGCCAAAGGAATCTGCTTCTGCAAGTGTGCGCACCATTTCTTCCATTTCAGGTATGATCTCACCTGTAGTTGTACAGACACCTGCTTTTGAAAGATTCTTTATATCAGCAGCACTTGCCTTTGCATCCTCTGCTGCCAATGGGGATATTTGGCTTATTTCCCCTCCCCAAATCGCTCCAAAGGGAGCTAAAAGAGCGGGTTCTATCACTATTTCAATGTTTTCTGATGTTTTCGTATTTGTTGCCATATCATCTCACTCCTTTAGAGTCCGAGCTTTTGTTTTATTGGATTTATTATTGTTTCACCCTGGAACTGTGACTGCAATGCATTCTTTGCTCCGGTCGCTGCATCCGAGATCAATGTATTTTGTCTGTTTATCGCATGCTTGAGAAGATTAGTATTTTTTGTTTTCAAAGCATGTTCCACGGCACTGTCTATCTGGGTATTATTCAAGATCTTACCAATGGTTTTTGAATTTCCAATCTTTCCACCCCAGTTTGACTTAGATGCATAGCTCTTAAAACCAGGTATCTTGTTACCGGTCCAATTTCCAACTTTGCCACCCAGTTTATCGAATGCTACATCTAATCCCGTTTCTGCAGTTCCCTTCAATATTGCCGTCCCGTAATCTCCTGCACTACCGCCATCAACATAGGTCCCGCTAATGTTTTTCCCTATATTTTTTGTGGCAGTGTATCCAACTTTTATGGACTGGCCCAATGGACCTGTCACCGTAGCCAGAACATCAATCCCGATATCAGCTCCTTTTACAATCCACCCGAAGAAATTTTCTAACTTCTCCATGGTCCTGCCCTCTTCCTGGTATATCCTGGAAAGTTCCTGGTTATGTTCCATATTAATACGAATACGATCCTTAATCTTTTCGATCTCGACCTTTCGTTGCTGATCCTGTTTTTGCCTGAGGAGGTCTTCTTCAAAAGCCTTGTTAATCTCATTCTGGCGATCGATCTCTTCTTGTTGCCTATCCATACGCTCGCCCCATTCGCGCTGTTCTTCACGGCTTTCCTCAAATACACGTACCATTCTTTCGTCTTCGGTCTCCCATTCACCATTCTTGCCGTTATACGTGACCTCGATCCATCCGCCGTTCCCATTTTCGATATATCCTACAGATCCATTAACCTCAGGTGCCAGATCTTCTACGGGAACATTAGTAACGTCTGGTGTTGCATTCGATCCGGTAGGTAACAATCCGGTAAGTGATGAAACACCGCCGGCTGTAGCACCGCCTAAAAGGATCCCGATTATGGCAGCAATAGCCGCCGGAATTCCCATGGCAATAGCAATAGATGAACCTTCACTTCCGATCCAACCATCTAATGTACCTCCGCTTTCCTGCCAGCCACCATCATCTGCCATAACCGGTATGATAAGAAGAATAAAAGCAATGATCAAAATTGAAACAGGCATTACCACATTTGGTTTTGTTCCGTCGTTTTGCTTATTATACATATAATATGAAACGCCGATGAGAGCCACTCCCAAAATTTTAAGCAGGAAACTTCCTCCAATGACAATGGACAGCAGGAATCCCCCCAGTGCTCCACTCAATGCAACTGTGGGAAACGCTATATCAATAGAGGTAAAACCTTCGGCTTTTTTCATGAAGCGCAGAATATCTGAGTATGCAAGCCGGCAGGCCAGGATAAGCATACTTTCCTGTCGGGCTACAAAAGCACCTATTATCGCAAGCACCAGCAAAAGACTGACAAGGAAATTGGATAAATATCCTGCAAGAATAAGAGCAACTCCCGCACCGCCAACCAGTATGACAGTGGATATGTCCCCAGTCTTCTCTTTCATGGACATGACCCATGGAGGAGTGTTTCGGATATTTTCAACCATCCCGGAAATTCCATTTTTCTTGATCTGGGTATGTACCAGTGTACCAATCCACATCAAAAGGATCCAGAAGAGCGTACCTGATATGACGCGCCCGCTCATGGCAAGCATGGCCCCTACCACAGGGTTGGAACCATCGTAGTTGAATCCTTCATTGACCACCACAAGAAGATAGGTATGAATTACCAAAACGATCAAGGCAATCAACACCATTTTTTTCACAATACTCTTCCACCCCGAGAGAATACCCACGATGATC
>JAUSPM010000180.1 GCA_030655675.1 Methanosarcinaceae archaeon
CCGTCCCTGCGAAAGATGAAGTTCTCGCGGGAATCGAATATATCAAAAACAATCCTGCGGTGCGTGATGTCCTGCTGTCTGGCGGCGATCCGCTCATGCTGTCTGATGAATATCTTGATTGGATCCTTACCGAATTGGAAAATATCCCGCACGTAGAAGTGATACGTATCGGCACAAGAATGCCTGTTGTATTGCCATACCGCATAACAGATGAATTGGTAGAAATGTTGAAAAAACATCATCCATTGTGGATCAATACACACTTCAACCACCCAAGAGAAATAACCGCTTCTTCAAAAATGGCTTTAAGGAAACTTGCTGATGCCGGAATTCCGCTGGGCAATCAAACTGTCTTGCTGGCAGGTGTAAATGACTGTCACAGGATTATGAAAAAACTCATACACAAACTTGTTCAAAACAGAGTCAGACCATATTATCTATATCAATGTGACCTCTCAGAAGGATTGACACATTTCAGAACTCCTGTCGGTAAAGGTATTGAGATTATGGAAAACCTGATCGGGCATACAAGTGGTTTTGCAGTCCCGACCTATGTGATCGATGCACCGGGTGGCGGAGGAAAAATTCCTATAATGCCGAATTATCTGTTGTCATGGTCAACTAACAAGGTTATCCTAAGAAATTATGAAGGTGTAATCACCACCTACAAAGAACCGGATTCGTATGAACCGATCTTTTGTGACCGAAATTGTGATGACTGCCATCTGCAGTTGAAACTTGATGAGGCAGAAGAGTTTAAATCTGTAGGTATTGCGAAATTACTTTCCGATTTTGATGAAACAAGAAGCCTTGTTCCGGAAAATACAGAAAGGTTGGACAGGCGCAATGAGTGATATTGTAACAACAATTGGCAGTTCTGTACTACAACATGGGAACTACAATGACCGCATATACCTGATGAAACTTTCAGGATCCGATTTCCCTTCGATCATAGGGGAATTGGATACTTTGGCCACAGATGAAGGATATTGTAAAGTGATTGCTAAAGTTCCGGCATATGCCAAAGACGATTTTCTCAATGACGGCTACATTTGTGAAGCATCCATCCCAGGGTTTTACAGGGACTCGGAAGACGTTTATTTCATGGCCAAATATTACTGCAAATCAAGACGTTTTGACAATGAAACAGGATTAAATAAAAAAGTTCTGGAAACCGCCGGATCTAAATCCGGCAATGGTGTGACCGTAGAACTTCCGCATGGGTTTGAATATATGATATGTGAAAGGTCTGATGCCCGTGAAATTGCGAATGTCTACAAAAAAGTCTTTGAGACATATCCATTTCCAATACATGATCCACACTACATTGAGAAGACGATGGATGAAAACCTGATTTATTTTAGTATATGGAATGGCACAAATATTGTTGCACTCGCATCTTCGGAAATGGACATTGGATCACAAAATGTTGAGATGACCGACTTTGCTACATTACCGGAATACCAGGGAAATTCATTTTCATTATATCTTTTGCAGAAAATGGAACATGAAATGCAAATGAAGAATATGAAAACTGCCTACACGATTGCCAGGGCCGGTTCCTATGGAATTAATATTGCATTTTCAAAGTCCGGTTATAAATATAGTGGCACACTGATAAACAATACAAACATCTCCGGTAATTTTGAAAGCATGAATGTCTGGTATAAACATCTCTAATCATTCATAGCGATTGACAATATCCAATCACCTCAAAAATCCCACCAATTTTCCTGAACAGCCATCACTTCCTCAACTCTATTTTTGACCGCCACTGATACCTCACTATCTTCCGGAACTGGCACATCCATCTCCCCGTCAAAAGCAGTGATAATCTCAAACACCGATTCAGCCAACGCTTCTAAATTATACCCGCCTTCCAGCACAAGCGCCGTTCGCCCGCATGTTAAATCTGCGAGCCCTTTTACAATAGTTGCCAGATATCCAAAACCTGCCGATGTCAATTCCATGCCGCTCAGAGGGTCGTTTACATGTCCATCCTGTCCGGCAGATACCAAAATTATATCGGGCTTGAATTGAAGCGCTATCGGTACAAGCAATTTGTTGAACACGTACATGTGATCAGCATCGTTCGCTCCGGCATGCAGGGGTACATTGATGTTGTATCCTGCCCCACCGCCTTCACCGACCTCATCAAGCCATCCGGTTCCCGGGAAGTGCGGGTAATGGTGAGTGGAGAAATACAATACCGAAGGATCGGAATAGAATGCATTTTGTGTGCCATTGCCATGATGCGCATCCCAGTCAACAATGAGCACACGCAGCATGCCTTGTGATTGTGCATACCGCGCTGCGATCGCGATGTTGTTGAACAGGCAGAATCCCATCGCTCGATCGGGGTTTGCATGATGGCCAGGCGGACGGACAAGTGCAAATGCCACACCGCCGTCCTTGATCTCATTAACTGCCTGCACTGCACCGCCTGCTGCTAAAAGTGCTGCATTGAATGAATCCTTGCTGACGATTGTGTCGGGGTCAAGTGGGATCTCTGCACGGCAGTGTGCTTCCACTTTTTTTATGTGGTCCGAGTCGTGGATGGTTTCAATCAGTGAAATCGAGGCAGGTTGTGGTGTGATAATTGGATTATTATCAAAAACCCCACGTGCATCAAGTAGGTTCATGATGGAGGTAAGGCGTGCCGCGTTTTCAGGATGGGAGCCTGTATCATGTTTTAGATAATCCGGGTGGAATATGATGGATATCATGATTGACTATCTCTGGGTCTGAGGAATTATAATCTTCCGGTTAGTTTGTACATATTTCCGGCACAAAATTGTATTTGTATATACTATTAAAATAAATGTAGTAACCGCCGCAGGCGGCGCATTTCCATAACATTTACCAGTGAATAATTCATGCGATCGAGAATTATTGGACGATACCTATAATTTTTAAAATTATGTACTTCAAGTTAACATGAACGAAGTGAGCATTTTATTAATTCTGATGGAGGGAACGCGCCGCTTACGGCGGATTGTATTGGTACTAAAAAAAGTTATACAAACACAAAATATATACACAACAACACAAATTGTTAAATGGATAGTATTTGTATAGCTGGTGCAGCACTGTGGTACAGAGTGTTTAATGAGTGCATGATAAAAACGATTCTACAATCCGCGCATGCGCGGCGTTACCCTATATACACATCGAATTTTCAATTGCTTCTAGCGCATTCCACAATTTTTGTGTAGTATATGTTTTATAAACATATAGTTCGAGTAAATCTGAGCATCAGCGAAGATTTTCTTGTAGTATATGTTTTATAAACATATAGTGCGAGTTAATTCGACCGAAGGGAGAATTTTCTTGCACACTTTTTGCTAACGATTTCGATTATTCAATTTGGTATTTATGAAACGTGCCGCCTGCGGGCGGTCGCATTGTTTTTGGTTTCAAATCAAACCATTTAATTTGCGCAGTCATTTTAAAACAGCTATACAAATACAATGGATATTATAAAAATAAAGTGGACCGGTCGGGAATTGAACCCGAGGCCTCTACCAATTAGGTTGGACAGCCTTTGTAGTCTATCCAATTGCCAAGGTAGCGATCTTCCCCTGATCTACCGGCCCATTATTTTTGAACATACTTAGCACGATATCAAATATAGTTATCGATGGATTTATGGTATTTGAAGATTTGACCAGCGTTCTATCTATCTTAACTATATTTTTTAACTATATTTTCATTATATCCAACTATCGATCATTACAAAAATATTCATGGCACATAAAAGACATTTTAAATATAATTATATGACAAAGTGTCCATAAATCCTCATATATTGTCACAAAACGGATATATTGTGTATAATATGGAATACCTTTTTAACTTAAATTCGACAATTACTTTTTATGGGAAATTATACTCTGGAATGTTTACAGTGCAAAAGTGAATATCAAGGTGACTACAGATTAAAATGTAACAATGATGGTTCATTCCTGCGTGCTAATTATAGTGCAAAGCAGCTTGCTCTCAAAAATACGAAAGGTATGGGCAAGTTTCATGACTGGCTGCCTATTCACAAGCAGCTGGACACAGAAGCCACTCCTATCACCTACAAAAGCGAGGAACTTGCACGCGAACTCGGGCTTACTAATCTCTACATCGGTTTTAGCGGCTACTGGCCTGAACGCGATGCTTTTATCAAGACTTGTAGTTTCAAGGAACTTGAAGCCCATCCAACAATGCAACGATTGACAGAAGCCGGCGGAAAAGCACTTGTAGTTGCATCGGTCGGAAATACCGCACGTGCGTTTGCGCACGTGTCCGCGATGACAGGGATCGATGTGTATATTGTGGTACCACGCTGTGGGCTGCCGCGTATGTGGCTTCCTGAAGAGCCAACTGATTCCATTCACCTCATAAGAATGGCAGAAGGCAATGATTATACCGATGCCATACACCTTGCCGACAGAATTGCACAATATCCCGGAATCATGCCGGAAGGGGGTGCAAAGAACGTTGCCAGGCGTGATGGAATGGGTACTGTCATGCTGGACGGGGCAACAACCATCAAACGCATACCTGACCATTATTTCCAGGCAGTCGGCAGTGGCACTGGTGGTATTGCTGCATGGGAAGCTGCTATTCGACTGCGCGGAGATGGACGATTCGGAAACCATCTCCCAAAACTCCAACTTGCGCAGAACCTGCCATTCACACCAATGCTCAATGCATGGAATGCAGGACGGCGAGAGATCATTCCTGAGATCGATATGCCTGATCCAAAGAAACATATTGATGAGATGTATGCTAATGTACTCTCAAACAGAGTTCCGCCTTATTCAGTCAACGGAGGATTGTTTGATGCATTGACAGATACAAACGGTTCAATGTATGGCATCACGAATGACGAAGCAAAGGAAGCAAAAGTATTGTTCGAATCGCTTGAGGGAATTGACATACTACCGCCTTCGGCTGTTGCTGTTGCATCACTTATTAAGGCAATTGAAGCAGGAAATGTGGCAAAGGATGATGTTATACTCCTTAACATCGCAGGTGGTGGCACAGATCGACTCAAGGAAGATTATAGCCTTACAAAGATACATCCAATCGCCAATGCAAAAAATCCTGATGTACCACTTGAGGACCTGATCCAGCAGGATAAATATCTCGGAGCAGATGCGGGATTAGTGGAATTTGACGACGGCGAATGCGAACGGTGATAGGTGATCGGAATGATATCTCCTGAAGATTCTGTTATCGAGATACTTCAACAGAACGGGATCGATATGGTTGCCACGCTACCGTGTGACCGTATCAAAAATCTGCTACCCCTTATTTCCAAAAACTTTTTTGAGATCCCGCTTACAAGAGAGGAGAACGGTATCGGCATCTGTGCAGGTGCATATATGGCTGGCGGAAAACCTGCGATGGTTATCCAGAGTACCGGTCTTGGGAACATGATCAATGCACTGGAATCCCTGAACGTCACCTGCAATATCCCGCTCCCCATACTTGCAAGCTGGAGAGGTGTTTACAAGGAAGGGATCGAGGCGCAAAAACCATTTGGTGAGCATCTTCCCGGAATACTTGACGGCGCAGGGTTAGCATATACTATTATTGACAACCAAGACGAATTGTACCTTTTAGATCATGCAATTTTGGATGCATTCAAGAACCTGCGCCCTCATGTGATTCTATTTTCCCCAAAGGTTTGGGAATGCACAACCTGTGTAGCATGGAGTGAAAAGAAACTTGTTGCGCCGGAAGAACGTTCAATCAATCTTACATTCAAGAGCACGACCCGTGAACCACAGATGATACGATACGATGCTATAGCCGCTATTGTTCCACTGCTTGATGATGAGATCGTGGTTGCAAATATCGGAGTTCCGTGTAAGGAATTATATGCCCTGCGAGACCGTGATCTTAATTATTATATGTTCGGTTCCATGGGACTGGTGTCATCAATCGGGCTCGGGCTTGCACTTAAGTCCGAGCGCAGGGTGGTTGTGCTTGACGGTGATGGCAGTCTTTTGATGAACCCTAACGCTCTTGTGGCAATTGCAAGAATGAATCCCTCAAACCTTGTTGTCGTGGCTCTGGATAACGGAGCCTATGGTTCGACAGGTTCGCAAGAAACATTGACTGCGAAGTTCCTTGACCTTGAACTGTTCGCACGTGGATGCGGAATTGAAAATACGGTGAAGGTACACACAAAAGAAGAAGTTGAGAATGCATTGTCAGGTGCACTGGGTGCAGATAGGCTCACGTTCATACATGTGGTTCTAAAACCGGGGAATTCGGATTCTCCGAATATTCCGCTTACTCCTGTTGAGGTTACTGAGAGATTTATGGGTGCTTTACGATGTTAATTTTAAGGATTATCCCCCTATCATTGATTAGGTAAATATTAGACGGGATGAACAGGATTTACAGGATGGGGTGAGACCCTTGTATCTTGTCAATCCTGTGCATCCTGTCAATTAATTCAAATTATGCGATTGCATATTTGGCAATATATCCTGAATGGTGATATTACTCACAAGCTGTTAGAGATAACCAGTTTCAATTAACACAAACTAAATTAGGTATACTATGCATACACAATATGCATGACTGAAATAGGTGTATTAGCACGGATTCCAGACTACCTCGATAAAGATATTGAAGTGTTTATGATAGAAGAACACCTCGATAAATCCACATCAATTCGAAAACTGCTTGCTGAAGGGTTGCAACACTGGAAAAAGAAGCGAGCACTCAGACTTTTGGAAGAAAGAAAAATTACATTTTTAAAAGCTGCAGAAATGTCTGAAACATCTATATGGGAGCTTGTTGATATTATCCGTGAAAAAGGCATTGTCTGGGTAATATCTGAAGAATATATAACTAGAGATATTGAGGCGGCAGTGGGATCATCGGATTTGCATTAAATAAGAATGGTCGGCATCGAGCGGGCAGAGGGGTGTTGCAAACCAGTTAACAACTCTGCGTTCTCTGCGCACTCTGCGGTGAAAATTTATTCCACTTTTACTGGAATAACTAGATTTTGAAACTGCATCTACTCACCCAAATCACAAAATAATCCGCCCAACCGGCTCCGTGATCTTGAACTCGCCCAATACGATTTTCCTCTTCAACTCCTCTGCCGCAGCCACAGCACGCGCGCGGTCGGATTGACGAACCACTATTGGAATGTCTTTTTTCATCTTACCGTCATTGTAGTGCAGGACACCAAGATTCGCGCTGAATGCACTGCCTGCGCAGTTCGTAGTACAAAGACCGCAGTTGAAGCACAACTCTGCATCATGGATGGCTGCAACATTGTCATAACGGGTTACAGCACCCATCGGGCATGTCCGCTCAACCTCGCATACATCACATCTAATGCAATTATCTAACCGATAGGTCACTTTAGTATCAGCACCATCCCATACATCACCATAGGTAGTATCGCAGATAGGAAGCCTGCCATTGACATCAACAATCGTGAGTTTGAGATCACGGTCAAGTTTGGTGATGTTGTCAAGTATATTCTGGTTCAGGACCGGAATAGGCACTGCCCATGTCGCAATGATCTCAGGTCCGGCAGATGTCAGGAAGCCGCCCATGTATTCGGGAGTCATACCATGCATATCTGCAAAGCCTGCAAGGTTTGGTTTTTCCGGACTGCTGCGTGTGCCCGACCCTGACACAAAACCCTCAGCCCCATTGATCAATACCTTGGTTCCAATCCCGATAGTCTCAAGGTCGGGGTCATTCTTTATCGGGTTCAGTTCACCGCATCCGCAGAAAGTTGCCTCGCTCAGAGTTCCTTTAAAATCAACAGCATGGAATATCGAGGGAATGGCATCTTTATCTGGATTTACAAAAGCGAGATAGTTCTTGAATGCATGCCTTGTTGCAAAAAGACGGGCATGTGGAATTTCTTTGAGTGTGGTTTCGGTTTTGATGTTCTGTCCTTCAATTGTCTCAACTTCCACCTTGATCGCTTTACCCTCAACAAGGTCTTTAAAAAGATGACCTCCGCCATACTTTGGATTAGACCTGCTGTGTGCTGTACCATATACAATTAGATCCAGAACGCCGATGCGCTCGTTCGGGCATGGCCCTACATGTGCAGGCACATCATTCAACCAGACGCATTTTGCGCGCATGAACTTACCTGGTTCTGCAACAGAAAATGAAAGAACAACGTAAGTACCACTCATTATGCCGCGCGTTGCAGTGGTCACTACATCAACATCTTTAAAATTGATGCGCTCACCAGCTCGTACACGATCGCATATCTCTTCCGCTGTAAGGACAATGGCTTCATTGCGCTTGATCTTGTCCTGTATCTGTGAAAATGTTCTTTCTATAACAGTCATGTATTGCAATAATGGCGTGTTCCTATTTGAAAATGAGTGTGATGTGGCTACACGGACGTTCACACAAATAAATAGGGTGCACAATTTAGATATTTTTACCATTCTGGTTTAATAGAACATGGAATTGATTGATCGTTTTTTACATCTTCCCCATTATTTTGTATTTATTGCACGCCCTAAGCGTAATATTAAAGTACCTGTATGCGTATTTGGACAGGCGCGTGATGAATGTGCATCACACACATATCCTTAATGGGCCCGTAGCTTAGACAGGTGGAGCACCCGGCTGATAACCGGGAGGTCCTGCGTTCGAATCGCAGCGGGCCCACCAAATATCTTTTTCATATCATGTGGATTTTAATTTGTGAAATTGTGGTTAAATATTTATTTAACTCTAAATTTTCAATATATACAATGTCAGTACTTCACTAATTTTCCCTCACTAAATCCCTCATCGAATACACTCCACCACTCGCCTTATCATTAACTTTCTTCTCACCCATTCTTCGATTAGAAGTATAAACACATCAAATCTGAACAT
>JAUSPM010000191.1 GCA_030655675.1 Methanosarcinaceae archaeon
AGATAATTTCGAGATTCCAGAAGAATGGATAGCACTTGCACAAATTTCACTTAACGAACTTGAGAAACAGGTTTCCAAAGGACTGCTAGTAGTTTTAAGTAATGGTTCAGTCCTCAAACGTGGATATACCACCGGCACAACCCTCGCCGCTGCCGCTAAAGCATCTGTGCTATCGCTCAAACAAAATGTAGAACGTGTGTGTTCCCACACCTGTCGGGCTTCGTGCATGTTTGAATATCAAGATACAAGATGGATGTGCAATTGCGATCAAGCCACATAGTGACCATGAATCTGACATCACGCGCGGTCTTGAATTCAAGGCATATGCCCGTTTGACAGTGAGAGTTTGCTTGGATGGAAAAATAGCAGTTTGCAACAATGAGATGAATTTGCATTAAAGCCTAATAAAACATGTTACTTATAAATGTGAAAATCTATAAATTATATACTATAGAAAAGTGCGGGAGGTGCGATTCGGACGCACGAACTCCTACGAGACCAGGCTCTGAACCTGGCGCCTTTGACCTGGCTGGGCAACTCCCGCATTGTGATGCGTTCACATAGAACGCTTTTTGTAGTTAAACCTTATCATCCCATTGACACAGTCCCTATTTTCAGTTGTAAGATCCTCTGCGCACTCAGCGATCTCTGCGGTGAAATTTTGTTCCATATTCACTGGAATAACTGGATTTTGGAACTACTTACATCCCATATAAAAAAAGATTAAATTGATGATAATCTCACGCCATCAACTTGAGTAAAAGTGCCTTCTGCGCATGCAGACGGTTCTCTGCCTGTTCGAATACAACTGAATGAGGACCATCCAGAACTTCCGCTGTGATCTCCTCGCCCCTGTGGGCAGGTAGGCAATGCATCACGATGGCATCATGTTTTGCAAGACTCACAAGTTCAGAATTTATCTGGTAGTTTGCCAGATCATGCATCCGTTTCTCGCGCTCATCTTCATCGCCCATCGAGATCCACACATCCGTGTAAAAAACATCAGCATCCATTGCAGCCACTGTCGGATCATTGGTGATCGTAACGTTTCCGCCCATCGCTCTTGCCTGAGCCACAATATTCTCATCAGGTTCATACCCTTCCGGGCATGCCACTACAATATCCATACCAACGATGGCACATCCAAGGATCGCGGAATTGCAGACATTGTTCCCATCCCCGATCCATGCATACTTCAAACCACTGAGTCGGTTCTTGTACTCCCGTATCGTAAGCAGGTCTGCAAGTATCTGGCATGGATGTTCCAGATCTGAAAGCGCATTTATCACAGGAACGGTCGCATGTTCCGCAAGATCCACAACTGTAGCATGGCTGTTCACCCTTGCAGTGATACCATGCACATATCCTGACAGCACGCGCGCCGTATCTGCCACAGTCTCACCGCGCCCGATCTGGATATCCCTATAATTCAAGTAAAGCGAATGACCACCAAGGTCAGCCATACCAGCCTCAAAAGATACCCGCGTGCGGGTAGATGATTTTTCAAATATCATTGCAAGACTCTTATTCTTCAGAAGGTCCGTAACCTTACCACGAAGACGCTTTTCCTTCAGGTCCTCTGCCGTATCGAGAAGTTCAATTATCTCCTCATTAGACAGGTCAGCCATTGAGATCAGATGTTTCATATTAATCAACTCAAATTGTCATTAAATTATATTATAGATTAGATTATTGTAATTAAAAACCGCGAATTTCTTTCATATGGTCGATCCTCTTCTGTACAAGTGCTGCAGTGCCGATATCACGTCTTGAGTGCAAATTGCCTTCAATATTGTCCAGTGCATTCTGTGCGATCGCTTCCGCTTCAGCAATGGAATCTGCCATGCCAACAACAGCCACCGCTCTTGCGCCAGTGGTGTAAACCCTGCCATCCTTTTCATAAACGCTCGAATAGAACAAAAGTGCATCCCCAATGTCGCCTACGATCACTTCACTGTCCTTAGTAGGATCGTCAGGATAACCGGCAGGAACCGCATACTTGCACACCGTAGCCTTTTCGCTGAACTTGACATCCAGATCTGCCAGGGTACCGTTTGCGATCGCGGTGATAACATCAACATAATCAGTTTCAAGAAGTGGCAACACATTCATAGCTTCAGGGTCACCGAATCTGGCATTGAACTCGATAACTTTCGGTCCATCCTTTGTCAGCATGAACTGACCGTACAATGTTCCCTTGTACAATACACCAGTCTCAACATACAGTGCCTTGACTGTATCCTTCATGATATGTTTCGCCTGTTCAACATCATCAAATACAAGGAACGGCAAAAGAGCACCTGTGTTTGTGTAAGAACCCATACCACCGGTATTAGGACCAAGATCACCCTCGAACGCACGTTTGTGATCCTGGACAGTCGGTGCAAAGGCAAGCGACTTACCGTCAACGAATGCCTGTAGCGTAAACTCCTCGCCCACAAGATTCTCTTCAATAACTACACTGTCACCCTCTAAAAGACTGGCAGCATACACTTTGGCAGCCTCTATATCAGGAAGCTGGTCGCCCATGACCTTGACACCTTTTCCGCCGGTCAGACCTGCAGGTTTTACTGCCACATTTCCAACCTTATCAATAAATGCATCCATTTCGCTCTTTTCTGTAAAAACACCAAAAATAGGGCATCCGCCGATATTGTGCTTTTTCATGAAATTGCGGGCCCATGCCTTGTCGAACTCGATCTGTGCAACTGCCCTTTTTGGACTGACAGTTCGAATGCCTGCATCTTCAAGAACATCAGCAAGAGAAACTGCAAGCGGGGCTTCAGGTCCGACCACTGCGATCTCTATATCTTTTGACTTTGCATAATCCACAACTTTTTCAACATCTGTCTCGCTCACAAGAAGGAAATCCTCGCACAATCGTGCTATGCCGGGATTCTTCTTTGCCATAACTGCGAACATGGTCGGGTTTCGATTGCTCCTTGCTATCGCTTCTGCAATTGCATGCTCTCTTCCTCCGCCACCAACAACTAAAATATTCATCGATTTAAACCTCATTAAAACTTAAAAATTATTTTTTATTGGACCCCCGTGTAGAACGTGAATCCATATTGAATTATATTGAATTATATTGAATTATATTGAATTATATTGAATTATATTGAATTATATTGAATTATATTGAATTATATTGAATTATATTGAATTATATTGAATTATATTGAAT
>JAUSPM010000213.1 GCA_030655675.1 Methanosarcinaceae archaeon
GTTCAAAAAAATACATAAAAGATAATTAATAAATTGTTTTTGTTTAGATGGTGTATCGTTGTGGTACAGAATGTTTAATATGTTCATGATAAAAACGATTCACCTCACGCGCGTAGCGCGCATTCCCCTGCATACACATCGAATTTTCAATCGCCATCTGCACATTCCACAAGTTTTAATAAATGTTTTGCTAACTATTTAGTTCATTCAAATTGGCATGGATGGAACGTGCCGCCTGCAGGCGGTCGCACTGTTTTTGGTTTCAAATCGAATCATTTCATTTGCGAAGTCATTTTAAAACAGCTATACAAATACAATAAATTTACTGATAATTGCGGAAATATGCCGCCTGCGGCGGTTGTTGCATTATTTTTTAGTTCACTCAAAGCAGTGCATCAGCGCCCAAAAACCTTATCCAAAAAATACTGATGCAACCTTAAATCATCCGTAAGTTCCGGGTGGAATGCCAGCGCAAGCAAATTTCCCTGCTCGGCTGCCACCACAAACTCACCAACCTTTGAGAGTATCTTCACATTAGCCCCATATTCCACGATTGCAGGAGCGCGAATAAATACAGCATTGTATGGTGAATCCAGCACCGAAACATCCAGTTCTGCCTCAAACGACTCGTGCTGTCGCCCGAATGCATTCCTGTTAACTTTGACATCCATCAAAGAAAGTAAATTCTGGTGCGTCTTCTCAACCTGCGAATCCCCCTCTTTTGCAAGAAGTATCAAACCTGCACATGTACCCATTATAGGCATACCATTTGCAGCAGCCTCCTTGATCTCATCCGCAATACCCTCGCGAACCAACAGACTGCCAAGTGTAGTGCTCTCTCCACCCGGTAAGACAAGCCCATCACATGTGGGAACCAATCCGCTGTGTTTAATGGTAACGATCTCGGCAACTTCACCACGCTCTAAAAGTGCGTGCTCAAGTGCATCAACATGTTCGGAAACAGCACCCTGGATCGCAATAACTCCAATACGCATAATTAAAAGACCATCAAAACCAAAAAAAATAGTAAATATTAAAAATAAAAAAAGACTGCGGTGGGATTACCAGCCGCGTGTCTGAAGTATCTGTTCATCGGGAATAGAACTGATACTGATACCTTTCATGCCGGATCCGATACCTTTTGATATTTCGGCAAGCACTTCAGGTTTGTCGTAATTGTTAACTGCCTCGACAATAGCTTTTGCCATAGCCTCAGGTTTCTCTGCCGTGAAAATACCTGAACCTACGAACACGCCGTCTGCACCAAGGCGCATCATAAGTGCTGCATCAGCAGGTGTTGCAATCCCGCCAGCAGCGAAATTAACCACAGGAAGACGCTGCATCTTTGCAGTCTCAAGAACAAGCTCGATAGGCGCTTCAATATCGCGGGCAACCATTATGAGTTCTTCCTTATTTTTACCTTTGAGTTCCCTTATCTCACCCATGATCTGTTTCATGTGTGTGACTGCTTCACTGACATCACCGGTACCGGCTTCGCCTTTTGTGCGTATCATAGCAGCACCTTCATTGATCCTTCGAAGAGCCTCACCAAGATTTCTTGCACCGCAAACGAATGGTACTGTGAACTGTGTCTTGTCAATATGATAAAAATTATCGGCAGGTGTCAAAACCTCTGACTCGTCGATCATGTCTGCACCAAGTGCCTGCAGTATCTCTGCTTCAACAAAATGACCGATCCTGGCTTTCGCCATAACGGGGATTGTCACAGCATTAATGATCGCAGATGTGACTTCTGGGTCAGCCATTCTCGCAACCCCGCCAGCTTTGCGGATGTCTGATGGTACAGCATGTAATGCCATGACCGCAACAGCGCCAGCCTCTTCAGCGATCTTTGCCTGCTCCGGGGTCGTGACATCCATAATAACGCCGCCCTTCTGCATCTTCGCAAAGCCGCGTTTTATCAATTCAGTACCATGTCGTAATTTCTCAAGTTCCATTATAATCTCCTCATTCCAAATTCTATTAAAGTGATAAAGCAATAATCAAATCTATCTCAACTTAAACTTAAATTTAATAAATACAGGTCAATAGTTAAAAGCATTTACTTCCAACTATTTTGACCTCGACCTTCATTCTTCTTTTTCTTCTTCCCCTTCAGTCTCGGACTTGATCTTCGCAACTCCAACGACCGCATCGCCGGATTTTATGTTCATTATCTTAACACCCTGTGTGTTCCTGCCCTGCACACGAATATCCTTTACAGGTATTCGTATGATAATACCGTCGGAACTGGTGAGCATAACCTCATCATTTTCCTCAACAGCCTTGACATTCACCACAGGACCGTTACGAAGGCTGGTGACGATCGTAATAACACCACGTCCGCCCCTGTGCATTGTGCGGTACTCACCAAACTCGGTACGCTTTCCGAATCCGTTCTCGGTAATTGTCAAAAGGGTGGCATTCTCATCTACGATGCCCATGCTCACAACTGCATCACCCTCTTCAAGTCTCATACCGCGAACCCCACGAGCACTTCTACCCATAGGACGTACATCGGATTCAGCGAAACGAATGGCTTTGCCATGTCTGGAAACCATAACGACATCTTTTGAGCCGTCTGCCATGATGACATTAACAAGTTCATCATTATCAAGCAAGGTAACTGCAATAATTCCGCCTTTTCTCGGATTGCTGAAATCAGATAGTGCACTCTTCTTAACAGTACCTGACTTTGTACCCATTAACAGGTACTTGTCATCCTCAAACTTGGCCACAGGGATCATCGCAGTCACCGATTCATTCTCACTAAGTTCAAGGAAGTTTACGATAGCCTTTCCGCGTGCCTGTCTGCTTGCAGCCGGAATATCATATACTTTTCGCCAGTGTATCCTGCCCATGTTTGTGAAACAGAGCAGATAATCGTGAGTGGATGCAATAAAGATATCTTCGACAAAGTCTTCCTCTTTTGTATCCATTCCAATAACACCCTTGCCACCACGGTGCTGTTGCTTGTACGTGTCAACAGGCAACCGCTTGATGTAACCACTGTTTGTCACAGTGACTGCAACCTCTTCTACCGGGATCAGATCTTCATCAGTGACCTCATCATGTAATATCTTGATCGTTGACCTTCTGGCATCTGCAAATTTGGCACGTAACTCCATGAGTTCTTCCCTGATAATCTCATATTTGCGGGAATCACTCGCAATGATCTCTTTTAACCCTGCGATGATCTTGATAAGTTCATCAAACTCATCATCGATCTTCTGGCGCTCAAGTCCTGTCAAACGCTGCAGGCGCATTTCAAGGATCGCTTTTGCCTGCAATTCATCAAGCCCAAACTTTTCAATAAGGCCAGCCTTTGCCTCATCAACAGTCTTTGATGCACGGATGAGTGCAATGACCTCATCAATATGGTCAAGTGCGATCTTCAACCCATTCAGGATATGTGCTCTAGCCTCTGCCTTGTTCAGATCGAACTGACTGCGTTTCTGTATGATCTCTATCCTGTGCTGCAAGTATATCTGTAATATCTCACGAAGGTTCAATACTTTTGGCACATAATCGACCAGTGCAAGATTGATGATCCCGAATGTGGTTTCCATTGAAGTATGCTTGTGTAACTGGTTCAATACAACATTTGGATTTGTAGTACGTGTGAGTTCGATCACAACACGGATCCCATCACGGTCAGATTCATCACGGATATCGGAAATTCCGATTATCTTCTTTTCGCGAACCAGTGCAGCAATGCTTTCGATAAGTCTAGCCTTGTTGACCTGATATGGAAGTTCAGTAACAATTATCCTGTTCTTGTCGAGCTTCATCTCCTCGATCCTGGAAACTGCCCGCAATCGTATTTTTCCACGACCGGTCTCAAACGCATCCTTGATACCCTGAGTTCCAAGTATTGTCGCAGCGGTCGGGAAATCAGGTCCCTTGATAACGGTCATGAGTTGTGGGATCGTCACATCAGGATCATCGATCAACATCAGGGTAGCGTCAACAACTTCGCCCAAATTATGCGGGGCCATGTTGGTAGCCATTCCTACTGCAATACCCGTTGAACCGTTGATCAAAAGGTTTGGTAGTTTTGCAGGAAGCACTTTAGGTTCCTTAAGTGATCCGTCATAGTTTGGTTGGAATGCTACAGTTTCCTTGTCAATATCCCCAAGCATCTCATTCGATATCTTGTCCATACGGACTTCGGTATATCGCATTGCTGCTGCGGAATCACCATCAATAGAACCAAAATTACCCTGTCCGTCAATTAGGGGATGTCTCAATGAGAACTCCTGTACCATCCTGACGATCGTATCATAAACAGCCGAATCGCCATGTGGGTGGTATTTACCCATTACATCTCCCACTACACGTGCGGATTTTTTGTAAGCCTTATCAAATGTGATGCCTGTTTCATTCATTGAATACAGGACTCTGCGATGTACAGGTTTTAAACCGTCACGCGCATCGGGAAGTGCACGCCCGATGATCACACTCATTGCGTAATCGATGTATGAGTTCCTCATCTCATCTTGGATCAATATAGGTATGATCTTTTCCCCGATATCCGTAGTCTGGATGTCTAAGTCTGAGTCTAAATCTGAGTCTAAATCTGAGTCTAAATCTAAATCTGAGTTTAGATCAGAGTCTAAGTCTAAAATCTCTTCTTCATCCGGCTGTGTGTCCAATGTTTCGTCATTAATATCTTCTGCCATATTATCTCACCTCACACATCCAGATTAACAACATCTCTTGCATGTTTTTCAATAAATTTGCGCCGTGGTTCGACCTCGTCGCCCATCAAGACAGTAAACATTTCATCTGCTGCAAATGCATCATCCATAGTAACCTGTAGAAGTGTCCTTGTATCCGGGTTCATAGTGGTTTCCCACAATTGATCGGGATTCATCTCTCCAAGACCTTTGTAGCGTTGGACCATTGCACCCTTTTCGCCCACTTCGTTTAGTTTCTTTTTCATTTCCTCATCTGAATACAAATAATGTTCTGCTTTTCCTTTTTTTATGCGGTAGAGCGGAGGTTGTGCAATATAGATATATCCGCAATCAATAAGGGGTCTCATGTGTCTGAAAATAAATGTCATGATAAGTGTCCTGATATGTGCACCATCCACATCGGCATCGGTCATGATTATGACCTTGTGATACCGTGCCTTTGAAACATCCATATCTTCACCGATACCGGTGCCAAGGGCGGTTATAAAAGACAAGATCTCATTGTTTTTCAAAACCTTTGAAAGACGTGCTTTTTCCACGTTTATGATCTTGCCCCTAAATGGCAGTATAGCTTGAGTTTTACGGTCACGTCCCTGCTTCGCAGAACCGCCTGCAGAATCTCCTTCTACGAGATATACCTCACAAAGAGAGGGGTCCTTATTTGAACAATCGGCAAGTTTGCCGGGCAGTGTTCCAATATCAAGTGCACTTTTCCTGCGCGTGAGTTCGCGTGCCTTTTTAGCCGCTTCCCTTGCACGCTTTGCAACGAGCGCTTTTTGAAGTATCGCATTTGCTACTTTCGGGTTTTCTTCCAAAAATTCAGCAAGTCCCTCAGACACCATCGATTCCACAATACCTTTAACATCACTGTTGCCGAGTTTGGTCTTTGTCTGTCCCTCGAATTGCGGTTCCATCAATTTTACACTGATAATACCCGTAAGTCCTTCACGGATGTCTTCGCCTGAAAGTTTAACATCACCTTTTTCGAGATTGTTCCGCTTGATGTAATCATTTGCAACACGCGTGAGTGCGGTCTTAAAACCAATAACGTGTGTTCCGCCTTCATGCGTGTTTATATTGTTGGCAAAAGAATAAAAATACTCCGAATAACTGTCAGTGTACTGCATTGCAATTTCAACAGATGTGTCATCTTTTGTCCTTTCAAAATAAATTGGTTTTTCATGAAGAGCTGTTCGGTTTTGGTTAAGGTACTCTACAAATGCTACAATTCCTCCGCTGTACTCAAATATCTCGCGTTCTCCATCTGGTGTTCTTTCATCCGCCAAGCTGATCTTTATTCCGCGGTTTAAGAATGCGAGTTCACGAAGTCTTGTAGCGAGTGTATCATACTTGAACGTGGTAGTCTCGAATATCCTTGCATCGGGTCTGAAAACACATTTTGTTCCGGTACCTATCGCTTCACCTATCACTGTAACTTCTTCGTCGGGAACACCACGCATATACCTCTGGTAATACAGTTTACCGTCACGTTTGACCTCTACTGTCATCCATTCTGAGAGCGCATTTACAACAGAGATGCCAACACCATGTAATCCACCGGATACCTTGTAGCTACCCTTGTCAAATTTACCACCTGCGTGGAGGATAGTCATGACAACTTCAAGTGCGGATTTTTTGTACTTTTGATGTGTATCTACAGGGATTCCCCTGCCGTTATCTTCAACCATCACGCTGCCATCGGCATTAATAACTACATTGATAGAGTTACAATATCCGGCAAGTGCTTCATCGATACTGTTATCGACTGCTTCATACACCAGATGATGAAGTCCTCTGTTATCGACATTACCAATATACATACTTGGACGCTTGCGTACAGCATCAAGACCTTCAAGAACCTGAATACGCGTTGCATCGTAAGCTTGTTTGTCACTCATTTGTGATCTTTCTCCATGAAAATATTATAAATGTATATATTACTCAATATTCCTGATTTTAACTTTTCAAATCTTCAAAATATCCATTAAATGATCTTATCAAAATGGTGTTAAAGAAACGTTCTTTTTACTTCGCTCGAACCTATTTTTTAGTAATCATCAATACTTGTATTAGTATGTTTTCATCTATATTAAAGGTTTATATGTGAGTCCATTATTTGCGGTTAAAAAGCAGGGCAAATTATAATACCAATCATAGTAATCTGCCAGACTATGGACGATAAACCTAAAAATCCGATTGAAAAATTCTACAAAAATTCAGCATCAATTATTCTCGTTGTCGGAATCATAGTTACAGCCCTGCTTTTCAAAGGACTTTTGATGTTTGCCGATCAGGGCGATCTGTTCATGGTCATCCTTATGGCAGTGGCAGTATCGGTAGTTGCATTCGTTTTGACAAAAGTAATAAGGTTAGAGATGGAAAAAAGGATCAAATGATCCCCATATCAGTCAACCTTTCAGGCAGGTACGTATCCGTCACAAAATCCAGACCCTTGCCTGCGAAAGCTTGCTGTTCTGCTTTTTTCTTTATACTAAGTTGAAGTTTGATCTGTTCTTTCCAGTAATCAGACTCAAACCTTGGATCTGTTAGTTCACTTCGAAGGGCATCTATATCCTTATCAGTCAGCTTGTCGGTTGACAGTTCGTACTCAACAATATCAGATGGCTGTACACCAATGAACTGTGCGCCCGGAGTTGCCATGTATTCCGATAGGTGTGCACTCTTAATTGCACCGTATGCAACTGATGCAAATATCCTGTATGACCATGGATCACCATCAGTGAATACCGTGACAGGTATGCCAAGTTCCTCGTTCATACGTTTGATCATACGCCTTGTAGAACGTGCAGGCTGGCCTTTAAGGTGAACAAGGATAGCATTGTATTTTTCGTCAAAACCGTTCTCTATCAGACGTGCATACATACCACCAGTCTCGATCGCAATAATGAACTTTGCATCATGGTCAAGGAATTCGATATTCTCAACATTGAATGGGATCTGATACCCGCTCTCTCCAATATCTTCCTGGCAGTGAATAATGCGTGAACCGCGCTTTGTTTCCTCGCGTATCCTTATTGGACCGAACATCGTGGCACCGTCCTCTTCAGGTCGCATGTGGAAATATTCCCTTTGCAGACCTGTGATTATCTCAAGGTCTTCGATCAGTCTGTCACTCTCAGGCTGCTCACGGAACTTGGCTATGTCCCAGCCCTCTGATATATAATACAACTCCCTCAAGGTCGAGCCGCGATCATTTTCAAGATGGTTCTTTACAATAAAATCCACCGCATATGTACTCTTTAGCAACTGGAATGCACCTTTTACGGTCTTTGCACTCCTCTCACTCTCACGGTCGCCATATACCCACACATTGCTATCATCGTTATAGCAAATATTCGCTTTAGTACGGCTTGGAAGGCTGACATTTGGCACAACCTCATCAAGGAACTGGTTGTATAATTTCTCTGTCAAGCCAACAAGTCGGTTCTTTGCAAGAGCATTTCGCTGTTTTTTACGATCGGCCCGATCAATTGATTCTTCATCGCTCATCTAAACAACTCCCTTAATAGCCTTTGCACCTGTAACCATTTCCTCATCAATTCCTTCTACAATAAGATCTCCAAATCGTGCGACCTCATCCTCTGTCACTGACCCAAGTGAGTATGTCACGGCTTTTGAAGCATCGGGTGAAAGTGTCATCTTCCACACATAATCATAATCACTGCCCATTGTGATAACCTTTGATTCGGGAACCACATTTTCTGCTTTGAACGGTATCATTTCATGAAGATTGAACTCAAGAGACTTTGTACTGAAATTCTTGACCTTTATTGAAACGGTCGCCTTGCCGTCATCATCACGTCTGATATTTCTGCTTACAAGCATATTGCCCATAACTTTTGCCACGACCGGATTTATATCAGGTATCTCACGATTCAGGGTTTCTGCAAGTTTCGCTGCCATTTTTGGCAGCACTTTCTCAATAATGATCTCTTTTTCTCTTCGCTTTTTGAGATTTCCCTGCTTGGATATGAATTGGTTAAGTTTTCGTGCAACTTCCTTTATCGCAAGTTCAATTTCATCCTTGATCTCTGGAATATCTGCGATTGCATCTTTTGATTCTGATGTGAACGGCACATTTGTGGATGCCACGTGTATCATCAAAACTGCAGGACCTGTCGGCATGCCACCACCGGGTTGGTTTAGACTGTATTGCTTCCACTTGACTGCTTCCACGGCATGTGTGGTAACACACCCACCCTGCTGGTACAGAAGAGGCACTCGATTTGCAAATCTCAATATATCAATACGGTCGTCTTTTGAAAGATTCCCACCATACGCTATCCCTACCTCGACAATGAATGGGCTTCCCGAATAAACCGATGCCGAGCGTGTTGTTGTTGCGATAAAATCAACGCTGTACTCTTTCTCAAGCCCTTTGTAGATCAGTTTATCCCCGATTGGTGAAAGGCAATCCGTAGGTGGTGCCATAATTTTCACCTTCTTAAACGCTTCAAGTATCTTTTTTGTCTGGTCCCTTGTAACTTCATGCGGGTCAAGTTCAGGGTCAAGTCCCGCAGCCTTGCATACTTCTTCTGCGGTCAAAAGTCCTATCTTGGTGAATGAATAACGTAAGAACGCTCCCAATTTCTGGCGCTCTGTATAACGCATCATCTTCATGAGTGTGCCTAGTTCAATACCATGCGGATGCGGCAGGATCTCCTTTGCAGGGATTGGCAACTTATCTGTTGCACGTTCAAAAATTATCTCATTGCCATCAGGTTCGATAAACGTGATCCGTGCATGCGGATTAACTATCGCTGTTGCCTTGAGATATTCGGATATTGACTGCCTGCGCCCCTTTACATACGTTGCTTCCATTTCCATCTCAACACGGGTGCCATGCGGACGGTCCCAGTCAACGATCTCATCTTTCAATATTTCTGGATCATTGGTGCTAGTATTGATCATTAGTTCAAAATGATGGGCAGGGAAATCGCGTCCAATTGTAGATATGATCTTTGTAGGACGACCTGATGTTAGTTGTGAATAGAGTACCGATGCGGAAATTCCTATACCCTGCTGACCACGACTCTGTTTGAGTGCATGAAAACGCGAACCGTACAGCAATTTTGCAAACACTTTAGGGATCTGTTCTTTGACAATACCGGGGCCGTTATCCTCGATTATGACTGTAAGATTGTCCTTGCCTGCGCGTTCGATCTGTATTAAAATATCAGGAAGTATCTCTGCTTCCTCGCACGCATCCAGTGAATTGTCTACTGCTTCTTTAACAGTTGTTATCAGACTTCTTGGTGCAGAATCAAAACCAAGTATTTGCCGGTTCTTCTCAAAGAATTCCGCAACACTGATGGCTTGTTGTTTTTTCGCAAGTTCTTCTGCAATTGGTATTGTCATACTCTCTTCCGTTTTTCTATAATGTTATCAATATCATTTTTTTCTAAAACCAGTGCAGTGTTAGATTCTCACTGCAGTTCAGCACCAACGATCGTCTGGGTTGCTGTTACTGATTCAATACTCCTGATATTATCTACAATATTGTTCAGGATACCCATGTCAATAACATCCATAATGACTACAAAATCATATTCACCAAATACATGGTATACATCCTTGATGCCATCGATACTACGCAATTCGTTGTATGTTACCTTTTCCTTTCCAGGCAACACATTTACCATTGTAACTCCAATTACCATTTATATCACTAAACATAAGTGGAGTGCAAGATATTTATTAGTTTTTACTTGACTACAAGTTTTAACTGCAAATACCATTTGACAGCAACACACCGTGAAAGTAGGGCGCGTTGTTAACACGGTGAAACATATAGAAAAACATTCTACCGATATCTGTTATAAAAATTATATAAATCCGAATATATGCAACAGATATATATACAATTAATGTATCTGAGAAGTTGTGAGCGGGTTATTCTTTTTAACAACCCCCACTCCCCAACCCGCTCACATTCATCTTTTGGGAAGTGCTTTATAATTCTTTTTTTTGGTAACTTATAATTTTAACTTATAATTTTAGGTTCTCTTTAACATCGAGTGGGCAATGCTACCAATTTTGACAAATATATAAGATATTTT
>JAUSPM010000231.1 GCA_030655675.1 Methanosarcinaceae archaeon
TTTATTGTTATGTATTTAATGAAAAATAAGTTGGATGATTGCGAATTTATGAAATCAGAGGTACTATTACATGGCAAAAATTGATGTTATTTCCAGACGCTAGATTGACGCCATAGATTCAAAGGCACCTTCTCTTTCTTCTATATTCAATACTCAATCTAAAAAATGGGTAAATGATGTTCTTTTTGGCAAATGCAATATTATGGATGTGATACATGACGTTTCTGATGGAATTGGGGTGAGTGGAAAATTATACGTAGGTCTTTCAGATCCGAATATAATTGCAATTCGAGACATTTCCAGCAAGGATCGGAAGTGGCAAGCAAAAGCTCTGCAGGTAATAATGGATGCAAAAAAACATTTAATAAATGCCGGCATGGATGTCATTATATTTGATACTGGTCCGGGTGTTGATTTTTCATCAATAAATGCAGTGGCAACTGCAGATTATGTGCTTGTAATTGTTAAACCCAATAAAATGTGCATTGTTGGGACAGGTCAGGTCATCAATGGTGTGTATAAATTGTTGGGTAAAAAATGTGGGGTCGTTGAGAATATGTGCCATGAAACACATTTCTTAAATCCAATCTCCAATACCCAATTTGGAGTACCTGTTCTTGCATCAATTCCATGCATGTGCGATGTTCAGCTAAAAACTGATATGGGTATATTGGCACTGAATGAACCGGTTCATCCTTTTTCAGAATCAATATTCAAGATTATGGGTCAGATATCGGAACAATCTGACTGAAGCAGCATCTTGTGAGATGTATTTAAAAATTCATTCATTCTTTTTTTGTTTTTCAAGTATGGGTTTCACGTCGTTTTTTATATAATTTAATATAATGTTCATTTTAATATTTTCGATAGTATCATCAATTTCATCTGATTCTACCAATATATTTTGAAGCGCTGTAGCCAGCATAAACATGACCAATGCAGCAGCAATTGCAAGTATGATGCGCTCAACAGGATAGATCAAAACAACGGATTTAAACATTTCTGCAGGAAGGTCAAATATGACCAAAGCTGAAATACTTCCTGCCATATGGTCTGAAAGTATTGCTACAAGGGATGTCAGGAACAATAATATTAGAGTATGTGCTCCTACATTCGAGGTTTTGTCTTTGTATTTTTTGTGAAATACAACAAATAGTACCAGTATTATAATGTGGAACCATGGATAGTAATATGCTTCTCGTCCGGCATCAAATACATACCATAAAAGTATCAAAGAAGAATATATGGCAAGTGCAATTTTTTCCTTCTTTATAACGATCAGGCCAGCAACAATGGATGAGATCATCACAAATGTTGGTGTGAGCATTGAAAAAGTGTTAACATTTGTAAATCCATGTTGAACGACGTGTGCTATTATGCCAAAAAAAGAAACCGCTGCGCCCCAATATGGCCCAAGTAGCATGCCATTTAGAGGTCCGAATGCTGCAACCGAACTGATCCTTGCCCCTTCTATCCCAAATACATTTCCAAAATCAGGAAGCCAGCTTGCAAAGTATGTAATAATTAATGCAGAGATCAAATAGATCATTCTGAGTTTTGGATTTCGAATTAATTTATTATGGAACTCTATGGACACATTAACATTATTGCATTCAATTTTATATATACGTTAGTATCTTTTCCTTTTTAATATGTGAATAATTATATTTGCAGGTAGCACTTTCTACAATCAGTGAATAATCTTTATATAGTATAGTGTATATACACAAAGGTATCCAGTTCATAAAATTGGTTGTGCAACATTCTATTATTTTTGGATGTAATATATAAATATCGAGGTATTAATAATGAAAATAAGAGTAGTAAGTTCAAAGGACGAAATCGAGACGTTAGGCAATGAAGAGGAAATCGTACATCTTGCATTTAGACCATCCAACAAGGATATTTTTTCATTGGTCATCAAATGCCCAAATGTAAAAGCACTTCATATTCCAAGTTCATACAAGAGAACCATCTCGGGCTCTGCTAAGATGTATCTTACAATGCAGGGTATTGACCTGTTAGAAGGCGATGTATGGGGTCACAGAAAGGACATCAATGAATATTCTGAAGTTTCAAAAAGTGTTTTTGACCGCATAAAAGATTCCAGGGCAGAAGGACTTTCAGAAAAAGATATCGCTGATAAAATGGCACGAGAGACCAGACTTGGTGCTGATTTCATTGAATTCATCATGAAACAGTAATAAGGTGAGAATTCTCCTTAGTCTTTTTATCTTTTGTAGTAATACTTGGATTAATGTTCCTCTTTGGGCGAAAGAGGGACTGATAATTTAAGTAGAAACATTCGAGAGGTATTTTCTTATCCCTTCCTACTTTTTTTAATTTATTAGACATTAGCATATGCTATGTTAATTGAATAATTATCATTCCCCCCCAAATCAGGTGCACAAATCTGCCGTTTCAATTCAGTAAACATTATTTAGAATGACCCTCAATCATTATCCACTGAAAAAAATGTAAAAATAGGTGCTCATGTCCATTCTTGATAACTTGCCTTCGTGGCTTACTTGGAATATCGCAAATGCCTTGTTCATATTTGCAGTAGTTGTAGCAACAATAATTGTTGCAAAGATCGTTGATCGTTTGCTCAAAGCTCAGTTAAAAATGCTAAGTGCGAAAATGAAGGTCGATGAGATGGTTTACGGACTTGTTAGACGCATTGCTGTTGCTTTTGTATATATTGCCGGCATCATGGTCGTGGTCAGCAGTGTTCCGTTTCTTGAAAACATATCGTTTGCGATTCTTGCAAGTGCAGGATTTGCAGGACTTGTCGTAGGTATGGCAGCCCAGAGCACCCTTTCCGACATAATTTCAGGCATGTCATTAGCAGTATTTAGACCGTTCAGGGCAGGAGATATTGTAACGATCCATAATGAATATGGTAAAATATCCGATATCACGCTCGGGCACACGGTGATCACCACATGGGATAATCGCAGGCTAATCATACCAAACCACATAATCAGTGAAGAAGCAATAATCAACTGGTCTATTAGTGATCCAACTATACTCTGGCCGATCAACATCGGAATCAGTTATGATTCTGACATTGACCTTGCACGCAGCATCATGATAGAAGAAGCCAAAGATCATGCGAACGTAATGCGCTTAAACGATGTGCGTAAATATCATTCCGAGATAGTTGGTGGTGAAGAAATAAAAGTTTATGTGACAGAACTCGGTGATTTTGCAGTTAACCTCAGGCTTTACATATGGGTTGTTGATCGTTCAAAAGCATTCACCACAGGATGCGATCTCATGGAATCCATAAAGAAAAGATTTGATGCAGAAGGTATTGAAATACCATATCCATATCGAACGATTGTCTACAAAAAAGATCTCACATAAAACTAATGTGAAATTAAATTTATGTTTTTTTTTAGATGGTGCAATGTTGTTGTACAGAGTGTTCAATTAGTTCATGGTAAAAACGATTCTACCTCACGCGCGCAGCGCGCATTGCCCTGCATACACATCGAATTTTCAATCGCCAT
>JAUSPM010000236.1 GCA_030655675.1 Methanosarcinaceae archaeon
TTTATTGACAGAAGGCGTGCTTATAGGTCCTGAGATGCTCAACCTTTTGGACCCTTCTGTTTTTGGGGATGGTTTAACGGCAATCGTTTCATTATCGGTTGCTATAATCGTTTTTGATGGCGGGTTACATATTGATCTGAGACAGATAAGGACAATTCAAAAAAGTGTTTTGAAACTCACGACAATTGGTGTTTTAATTACTTTTATTCTTGCTACGGCTATCACTTATGTTTTCCTTGGAGTTGATCTGGAACTTGCCGCACTTTTCGGGGCACTGATCACAGCAACCGGTCCAACTGTTATCACGCCGATTGTTAGAAATCTGCGTGTAAATCATAAAGTAAGCAAAGTACTGGAACTTGAAGGTATACTAAATGATGCTGCATGTGTAATATTGGCAGCAGTGGTGTTTGAGTGGATAGTATCACAATTATCAGGCATGGAAGCGATTGGATTCATAGCATATCGTGTATTAATTGGTATTTTGATGGGAGTGGCCAGTGGTGTGGCATTGGATAAGTTCCTCACAAAAGGTCCTGTGATAACTGAGCAAACTGCTCGACTGGTCACACTGACATTAGTTATTGCTACATTCGTTATTGCAGAGTCATTTGGAAATGAATCCGGAATACTGGCTGTTGCGCTGTTTGGTATTATCATGGGCACATCCAAGACTCCTTACCAGCAAGCGATAAAGGACTTCAAATCAGACCTTGTGTTTATGATGCTGTCCATGATCTTCATATTTCTTGCAGCCATGTTGAAGTTTGATGATATTGTACAGATAGGTGCCGCTGGATTTGCAGTCGTGATTTTGCTTATTGTTCTGATTCGACCAATTGCAGTATTTGCTTCTACAATTGGTGCGCGGATCAGTACGGAGGAAAAGCTGTTTATTTCATTTGTTGGTCCAAGAGGCGTAGTTCCTGCATCGGTTGCGATGTATTTCGCGCTCAAACTAGATCTATTGGGAATTGCCGGTGGACAAATGCTTGTTGGACTTGTATTCTTTACAGTTATTATTACAGTAGTTATGACTGGCACCCTTTCAAAATATGTTGCAAATTTATTAGGAGTGATACCCATGGAAATTATAATAGTTGGAGGCGGCGAGGTTGGTCGCATATTGGCTCAGCGTTTTGAGAAGCGTGGCGAGAATGTTGTTGTTATTGATACATCCGAGGAGAATTGCCAGAAATTATTGAAACTGGGAATCCGGGCTGTGCACGGTGATGCAGGGGATGTTAATGTTTTGAAAAAGGCAGGTATTGAACATGCAAAGTATATAGTGACCACTACGGATCAGGATAATACGAATCTTCTTGTATGCCAGATCGCAAAGAGCAAATTCGGGTTCAAAAAAGAACAACTGGTCGCAAGGGTCAACAATATTGACAATATGCATGCATTCTGGGATCTGAAGATCCGTTCAATGAGTCCTGCGATGACAACTGCGGTGGTTCTTGATAATATGATTGGCAGACCTAACATGTTCTCGATGTGTGAAGTGGGGGACGAAGGTGAAATTTTGGAAGTTAAAGTTACAAATCCAAAGGTTGCCGGAAAAGCCATAAAAGAACTATCATTTCCTGAGAATAGTTTGTTGATGATGGTCAGGAGAGACAATCAATCGATTATTGCACACGGAAATCTGGTTTTGGAATTTGATGATATGGTGACTGTGATCGGAGAAGGAGATGCTGCAAAATTGGTTTCAGATATTCTCATGAAATAGGTTTGGCGGTCAAAAATATCATTTTGATATAGATATATTGTGAATATATTCAAAAAAAAAGACAGTTCCAGATTTAACTCTGGAACCGTTAGTATATTCTTAGTATTCACGCCTTTGCATCAGATATGCCACTGCAAACAATCCTGCACCAGCAAATAATATCCCAAATCCAGGTGTCGATTCTGTCGATGGTTCTGATGTTGACTCAGGTTGTTGTGTTGATTCCGGTGTTTCAGTTACCTGTTCCGGGAATCGAAGAATCTGGTACTGTCCTTCACCATATGTGGTATGTCCAGGTGGAACCTCTCCTCTTCCGCAATTGTCAAATACGGCAATAGAATACTCAAATTCAGTTTCTTCCGTAAGATCGAATTGAGCATCATCCGCATTTCCGGTTACCAATGCTCGTCTAAATTCCTGTGTCCAAACACCATCTTCCCATACGGCTGTATTGATTACATCACCACGACTTCCATCGGGATTCCTCAAGATCCGTTCAGGCACAATAGCATTCAGGTCCTCATAGTTCTTCCATGCATTTGCAACAGCAGTTGCGTCGTATTCTTCATTGGTTGGATCTGCAACTATTGTTTCGCCATTGTCGATCTCACTTTGTGTAAGGACCATAGCGTCAGCCCATGAAGTTGGATTTGTCTCGATAACCTTTGGTGCACTCTTGTCTCCATTACGGTTGTGGCTGTAAGCACTTTGACCTTCGTCAGCACGTCTTCCAGAATCCTCGGTGTCGTAACCGTCATCGGTGTCCATATACCATACAAGACGTTTGTCATCAACGACTCCTGAAAATTTGACTGTGCCGGCAGTGACTTCAAAAGCCTCATTTCCTGAAATTGTCAAGTCGCCACTATCTGTTGCACTATAAACTCCAAGACCTC
>JAUSPM010000241.1 GCA_030655675.1 Methanosarcinaceae archaeon
TTTAATAAATGTTTTGCTAATTATTTAGTTCATTCAATTTAGTATATATGGAACGTGCCGCCTGCGGGCGGTCGCAATGTTTTTTGTTTCAAATCGAATCATTTCATTTGCGAAGTCATTTTTAAATAGCTATACAAATACTTTAATTGTAGGTATAATTTAAAGTGTAATTTGTTTGAAAACCCTAATTAATGTAATCATTCAAAAATGCGTTGCCTTCATCTGAATTGAAGATCGGTACATCCCAGTTTTGAACCACTCTTGTACGCATGGATTCTGTTTCCAAATTTTCCACCGGATTGAATCCCGAAATTTCATACTCTTCCTTGTGGATCACAATTCCTCGCCGTTGCCATGCATGGGTCTTTGCAAGATTTATTCCCCTCTCAAACAACAACTCATGCACACTGGCAGATTTCTTTCCTTTCATCTGCGCCGCAGCTTCTTTTTCATTCAAACCTTCCGAACGCAGAGTGTAATATCCGTATGAACTGACACAGTTCCTCCATGCCTCGCGTTGTCGCCAAATCATATATTCAATTATCTGGTCATTGTTTAGGGGTATTATCCTTGAGTCAAAAGAAATTGGTTCATTCAGACCGAGTAACATAGTAAGGGCACTGCTAATATAACTTGGAATAATGGAATCCAGTTTCTCAACGCGCTCATTAAAAGCAGTGTCTGTGAACAGGAAATTGATCTCGTCTGAGAACGTATAAGCAAAAACCGGACTCATGCCGCTTTTCTTAAAAAAAAGTTCAACCGAATCTGCCATTGCAGATGCGAACCGCTTATCATATGGCTTTTCAAAACCAAGACGTGATAACGTATTTTTAAAATTCCTACCGTCAACGCGTATGATCACAGGCGGCGCACAACGCAGATTGGCATAGATCTCTCGCCTTTTCATAGTATAGTTAATTTATGAATTATATCGTTCAAGTTAATTCAACCATATGGTTGAATTTTCTCGTACTATATATTTTATAAATATATAGTGCGAGTTAATCTGAGCATAGCGAGGATTTTCTCGTTAATATTCTTCTTCCACCTTTTTAGGCGGACTGAATTTTTTCACAACATCCCTGATAATTACAATATCGCCGGTTGTCACAACCCATCTATACGGTATTATAATACCTTTTGTAGGAACATCAAATACCTCACGATTAATGTCTGAAACAGCAAGCCCGCTAACTTTTCGGCCATTTGCATCAAGTATAAGGTCGCTGACTTTTCCTATGTATGTTCCAACGTCAGTATAAACGTTCAATCCAAATAATGATGTGATCTCTGCGCGCATGATATCCCTTGTAATCCTTTATTGTGGTTAATTAAACATATGCTAAAGCAATTTATAATTTATGAAATGTTCTGCATTATATATAACATTTTACAGTTGTAGTTTTGCAATCCCATCACGCACAGCAGCAACAGAATTTGATAAAGCCTTTGATTGCTCATCCGTGAGTTGAAGTTCAATGATCTCCTCAACACCACCCTTGCCCAATTTCACAGGAACACCAAGATACACATCTCTCGCATTGTACTCTCCTTGCAAATAAGCCGCACATGGAAGTATCCTTTTTGAATCCTTGACAACAGCCTCAACCATCTTGGCAACCGATGCGGATGGTGCATAGAATGCACTCCCTGTCTTGAGATAATCAACGATCTCAGCCCCACCGTTGATGGTACGCAAAACCAATCTATCAACAGCCTCCTGTGACATCAGTTCTGATATTGGAATACCGCAAACAGTTGTGTATTGGGGTACCGGAACCATTGAATCACCGTGTCCGCCAAGCACCATTGCGTCAACATCACGCACAGAACAGCCAATCTCCATTGCGATAAACGCTGCAAACCTGCTCGAATCAAGCACACCGCTCATACCGAACACACGATTGTGCTCAAATCCTGTTGCTTTAAGCGCAACGTAAGTCATAATATCAAGCGGATTCGTGACCGTAATAACCGTTGCCTTTGGAGCATATTCTGCAATCTTCCCACAAACATCTGTTGTGATCTTGCCATTGATAGCCAGCAGGTCATCGCGGCTCATGCCAGGCTTTCGTGCAATTCCTGCTGTCATGACAACAACATCAGAATCTGCAATATCTGCATAATCGGTCGTACCAAGTATATCAACATCATAACCCATAACAGGAGCAGCCTGCATGAGATCAAGAGCCTTACCCTGTGGCAGCCCATCAACAACATCCGTCATAACAAGGTCACCAAGTTGTAATTCTGCCAAACGCTGGACTGTAGTGGCACCCACATTGCCTGCGCCGATAACTGTGATTTTTGTCATTTTTAAAACACCTATTATTGTGATTTGTGCATAGTAATGCCAGATTCCTTTATTATGTTTTGCCCATAAGCATTCACCAACACTATTGAAACGTTGTATTTATTTAGTTGTTTTTGATGCCGAAACAATCCGCCGCAGGCGGCACTTTCCCCCATAAACGAAAAAATAATGAATTATTGTCGCATAAATTCGAAGTATGCAATCTTACAAAAGACTGTCAGAAAAGTCCATATCACGAGGGCAGTGGTGTGGGAATGCGCCGCCTGCGGCGGTTGTATTGGTTTTAGTTTCAAATCGAACAATATAATTTATGCAGCGATCTCATCACATCTATACAAATACGAAACGTTAAATGCTAAACACTAAACGTTATAATTAATACAAATCAATCCGTATAGACTCTAAAAAACGAGACTAAAAACATGCTCACAAGCACATACATCCACATCCCAAGCATAGGAAAAACGATCGAGCACAAGATCTGGTCAAGCGGCATTAGAACATGGTCCGAGTTCATGGAACAACATGACACAATTCCCATATCTGTCGCCAAAAAAGAGACCATACTCGCAGGAATAAA
>JAUSPM010000160.1 GCA_030655675.1 Methanosarcinaceae archaeon
GCGAACGATCTCATCTTCGGATCGTCCTGTCTTTTTGAGTTGTTTGATCGTTTTGATCATAGAGTCAGGTACTTCATAATACTTGTTCACATCTCCACGATGTCCCCACATGTTCCCTTTAAGCAATTGAATGCCTGACAATTCAAGATACATTTTGAGAGACTCACACATGATCCGATGGTAAGTTTTTGATAGTTCAATTGCTTTAACTTTCGGATATCTTTGTACCAAATTGAACAGATCTTCTATCGATGGCTGGAATGAAATATGGAATAGTGTGTCGTTTTTTGATATACTTGATATTTCTTCTATTGTGGCATATTGGTGTGTAAAAAGTCAGGAATCTATGTATGAAGTCGGGATATATTACGAGTTTTAAAACAAAGCCATTAAGATATGCGATTACAATTCATCAACTTTTTTAGACAAATGTGGCACTCTAGGAACATGCTACGTGAAAAGTGTTTTAAACGAAATCATTCCAATTACGTATGCATCAAACTTAGATAGAGAGGTCTTGTGTATTCTTCAGCGAACAGTGCAGAGTGAAGCCTTTGATTTATGATGATTTTCTGATTTTCAGAGAGGTGATCAAGTCCAACATTTGTCTTAATTCGCTCAATATCTCTAAATGTAAGAATCGCAGCACTTCTTACCTGGAGTAAAAAGAATTCGCAATGAAATATAGTCTTTTTATTGATATCACCGTAGTACTCATAGTTATATCCACCACAGCCAGGGCACATCGCGAGCACAGGACATGTTGCACATTTCAATGGTTTGACTGATACTGTACCAAAATCAATCTTTTTCAGCGGACGGTTGTTCGACATGGGGGTGAAACGATGACAGGGATATTCCTCGCCATCTATATCGATCACGGTTATTGTTTTTCCCAGTCCACAATTCCGTTCATAAGGGTGATTTTGATTTGTAGAAAGGTTTCCAATCAACGGCATGATTAAAGTAGACCTTGGCAATGCGAAGTTCTCTGCATAAAAAGCGACCAGTTCTGACAATTGCTCGGCAAAAACTTGCAGGTATCTCCTGCGAGCCTCCTGATCCCCCCAAACGTCTTCAAATACCAGATTGGCTGTGCTTTCAAAGCCAAGTGAGTGAATATGCTTTATTCCTGCGGCGCAATCGCTTATGGACTGTGGACCTATGGTCATTTTTACTGGAATCTTATATCTCCGGAAAAAATCGAAGTTTTTCGCGATGGCATCATACGAGCCGCAGCGGTTTTTGTTATGTGCCTCAGGTGTGCCATCGAAACTAAGGGCAAGAGAGAAACGAGGGTGTTGCTTGAACCATTTCTTCATGTTTGTGGTCAACAGGGCTCCATTTGTTGAAACGCCGAATTTTATATCACCTTGCCAATCACCATTATCTATATAGTGGTGAGAAACATGGGTATAAATTTCTTTGATACTTTCAAAAACTAAAAGTGGCTCTCCACCACTAAACTGTATTATGAGATCCGTCGTATTACCAAGGCGTAAGAGTATCTTATCAAGTTTAGACAATGCTTTTCTCAAATTCACATCTCGACCTTGTTTGTTATGTTCATAGCAATAGATGCAATCCAAATTGCACCGTTCACTCATATTCATCAAGATCATGTAACGATTGGCATTACCATCTATGTTGTACCAGGTTGAATTTTCTTCAATGTTGTATTCTATTCTTGTCATTATTTTTTCAACACACGATTCATATTATCTATAAAACGTCCAGTATGTGTATACACGTCCATAGACAAATCTCCATGCTATGTTCTACACTCTATCACATGCTGGTAGTTAATTTTTCTGTTCGCACAAAATTCCTACCAGCAGCACATCAAAAATATGCCGTAATTATTATCCCGATTATAGAAAAGCCAGAGGCATCACACGCCACCTGAAGCCGTACACCAGTGACAGTTGTTCGGGTTGCCTGGAGGTGGTACTTTTACAGTTTCCGACGGTGCTCCCAAACCTAATTCATCACGAATATCCTGCATTTGACCAAGCAATGCAGGACCGGCGGACAAGTCTTGATTTTGCTTCACTACAGTCTCTGCTAAAGGGATATCTTTCCGCAGGGAGTTCAGATCATCGTAAATTTGCTGTGCATTTTCTACCAATGTCTGTACTTGTTCTTCAATATTCTTTTCCATTAGTTATTACCTCCTGTATTGTGCGCGATAATATATTTTATAACCACGTCCCAGCCATTTTCCATATATCTATGGTAACATCTTGTTGGCTATAGATGATCCCCGCACCATTCTCTAAACTGAAAGAATTATTTTCATAATATTATGTTACTTCTACCTTTAATCATCTTTGATATATAACTTGCGGATTATTTTGGTGAATATTTAAGAAATATTATATATTATCTAAATTTACGGTCATATTTATAATTCCGATGTCAAGTTCCTCGCAGTTAACTATCCATTTAAAAAAATAGGTTTATTAAAAACATTTATATGTTACAATGTTGTTAGCATAAACCTGAAAATTAGATGGTATCAAATATGTCACAAAAAACAAATGTTTTGTTGATCTTAATCGTATTGCTGCTAACCACACCAATGGCTGTAGCACAGACTATAATAGTAGATATTGCAAGGAATGGTGATTATACATCGATCGGTGATGCGGTGGCCAACGCTGATACAGGCGATACAATTCGGGTTATGCCCGGTGTCTACTCAGAGAACGTTAAAGTTGACAGGCAGGTAAATCTTGTTGCGGAAGGGGATGTAATTGTACGTCCGGCATCTGTGGAGGCTCACACGTTCCATATTGCAGCAGATAATGTGACGATCGATGGTTTCCGGATAGAGAGGGAAGAGATTCCTTTTGGAGCATGGGATGCTGGTATTCTTCTCGACAGTGCTGACAATGTAACCGTGATTAACAACGTGGTTTCAGGACATACGCGCGGGATCGATCTGGATTTTTCAAATAACAATGTACTTGAGAACAATTCAGTTTCAAATAACGTGGATGGGATCTTTTTGCATGTGTCGTTTGGCAACACTTTGAGAAATAATACGATGCAATCCAACCATTTCAATTTCGGGGCTTATACTTTCAATGGGAATATGGACAATGATATCGGGGTGGATAATCTGGTGAATGGGAAGCCGATCTACTATTTGGTGAACCGGTCTAATATTGTTTTGGATTCATCGGTTGACTGCGGGACGATATACTGTATCAACTGCAACAACATTTCGGTCATGGACCAGATAATTGGCGATAATACCTACGGTCTTTTTTTGTACAACAGTGAGGGTGTGGTGCTGGATAATATTACGATCTCAGACACTATGACAGGTGTTTATTCGTATGGATCAAGTGGCATTCTGTTAAACAATAGTGTGATCTCAGGTAGTGTGTATGAAGGTGTGAATTTCATGGAATCTGATGATAGTGTGGTTGCTAACAATACGATCTTTGACAATGAAATCGGGTTCAACCTGTATTATTCGAGTGACAATCTCGTTTATAACAACCTTTTCAACAATATGGTTAACGTGGTCTCGGAAGGGGGTATGAATACATGGAACACTACCCTGACCAATAGCACAAACATTGCCGGCAGTCTATGGTTGGGTGGGAATGTTTGGTCTATGCCGGATGGGAAGGGTTTTAGTCAGAAGTCTGTGGATAAGGATCGTAACAATATCAGTGATGTGTCATATCAGATTCCAAATGATGGAGTGGATGAGTTGCCTATATTTGTGGGTTCGCATGAGTTTAGCATTTTGTATTCGCTGAAGATCTTTGTTAGTAAGGTTTTGAGTTTGTTTTGATCTTCATGCAATTTTAGGAACGTGCCGGCGCTTTGCGCCGGATGGTTACTTTTTAGATTGAAACTGTTCGTTTCAACTCGTAAAGTCGTTTACCAAACGATTTGATTAGAGTCTACCAATCCCATGTGATGCTTTGGCACCTTCTGTAACGCCGCTACAATGTGTTTATGACTATTTTGGCGGCATTGTGGCGCATTTGGCGCGTTTGAATGTAGGCTGCCCCCGTCCCAGATTGTTTCGCAGGAGTGAACGCTGTTTTGTTGAATGAAAATTTGAACACCATTATTATTTTTATCTTAATTATATTATCTTCTGCTCAGTGTTCAGTGCAGCCCGCCCTCTTTCGGTGAGTCGATATTTCTGCGTGCTGCTGCTGGGTTTGTCGGGTGCTGTCATTTCAATAAGTTCATCGGATAATAGGGGTTTGAGTATTTGATCCCTGAACTTGGTTCTGTTGCTTCGCCCTGTAACAGCCATCAAATCCTTTATCCCACATTCATTAGAACAGACATTCAATATTTCAACCTGGTCCCTACTTAGTCCCAACTTAGTCCCTCCTTTTGTGTTGACATAAAAGATTCTGCCAGATAAATGGTAAAGCGGACACGCATCCCGATCTCTTCAATTTTAGGTTCTGGAAGGTTTTGTTCTTCTGCTTCATCTAAAATACGGCGGAAACCACTGCCCCACTGTTCGATCAGATCCAATTCCCTGAATACACGGGCAATCACACGATTACGTATTTTGGATACACCCTGCTTCACATCTTCAACAGTCATGCCTGGAAGCAGGATCCCTGGATTTTCGATCTCCACCCTGTCATCATAAATAGCAACCCGTAATGGTGCGCCTATTTGCGAGTGACGTGACACTGCCGTCTACAAGACGGCAGCTTCCTGCTTCGTGGACGTTCCAACGAACATCTCCACAGGCGTTAATCTTAATCGTTATACTCCGCAGCTCTGCTTCAATTGGATGTGCCGTCGCAACGTTTAACTCTTCTACGTTTTTTTAATTATTTTGTAGAGATTATTCCAAGAATGAAATTTTCTTCTCTAATTTCCATTCCAAGTGAATTAATTACATTGAAGTGATTATCATTTGTTAACATTTGCTCATCATGAATCCATGCTGTAGCTGCAATTAAAGAATCCATCACTCCAATGTCACGTCCTGCTTGCATTGAAGTGCTGTGGATGATAGACGCTACATTTGCGCATTCATAATTGAAATCTAAAATTGTAAGTGAATCAAAGAATTGTTCAACCTGTGAGATCTCTTTTGGATTATAAAACCTTGAACCAAACAATACTTCGTATACGGTTATGGGCGATATTGTAAATTCATATCCTTCTTTTTCTAACGAAGAGATCTTGTTTGTCACTGTAGTTTTGCCTTTCAAAAAATCAATGACAACGTTGGTGTCCATACATACCATTCATGCACTCCGTTTTTTGGTCTGCTCAATAAATTCCCTGTCTACCTTAGTTCTAAGTTCTTCGATAGCATGTGTAATCTCTACAGCAGATCTTTCGCTAAGCACCCCTGCAAAATTCATTATTTCGACACTTGCTTTTTTTCGGGATAATTGATGTTCCATGCGTACTATTGCATCATCGAATGTCTCATTTTGATGACGTCTCCGTTTAAGAATATTATACGCATGGTCTGAAATTGTAATTGTTTTGGATTTCATGATAATAATTGAGATCTATTTGTATTAAAGAGTTGTGTTGAATTGTTCAGTGAACTACCCCTTGTCGCTATGCGGCAGGGAGGATAGGAGTCTTCATTAAATCCTATTCTTGCCATCTAATGTTGTACTCCGTTGCTTTTTGTTTAATGTATGATGGCGAAGGCATGAATGCTTCTTCAGGCTGTTTCCATGTATCTAATAAATTCAATATACTTCTTGAAATATCAGTAATATTATACTGCTCTGAAATTGTAACAAATTGGATTCTGTCAATTTTTGCTTTTAAAATATACAGGATAACATAGGTCAGATTCCTTTTATTGTGTGGATCGATAACGATTGCATGAACTGCAATTTCCTCATTTGATAGCGTTCTTGATGAATAGAAATATTGATTCTCAGCCAAAATAAGTGGGATCGTTCCTGATATTGCGCTTAGTCCGGTTTGTTTTACGTTTTTTTGTAGTATTTGTTTTGTAGACATAGTGTGCGAGTCATTTCGACTTGAGGGTAAATTATCTCGTACAATCTTATTGTCTGATGTGAAAAGAAACTCAAAACCATGAGATGTAATGAATCGTCCTTGTGGTGATATTTTACGTAGTTCTGAAATGCCAAAGTAAGAACAATAATCTCTTACGAAGTCTCTGATATCAGTTAGATCCTGAGGTAACTCATATTTTTTGTTCCGGAAAACCAGCATAGCATAACTTTTAAACTTTTTTATATTACGGCGGAGTGTTGCTTCCGATAAATCACTCTCATCCAGCAAGCGTGCAAAGTCAGCTTTTCCAGTCGATATGATTGCCATGATCTGTATGCCGGACCCATGCATAAGTTTTGGAAGTGGCATATAACTTCGCGTATGCAGGATATTCCTCAGTTTTACAGCATGTGGATTATTTGTTAGGTTGACATTTTTTGAAATACCATTGGTTGAGATATCCACTAACC
>JAUSPM010000254.1 GCA_030655675.1 Methanosarcinaceae archaeon
TGATGGATAAACTTTATAAAGGTCTTCAGATATTAAATATGATGCCGGTTTATGATCTTGATGGACGGTTGATTGAATTTAAGTGAATTTGTCTAATTTAACCTGGTCGTAAAATCAAAATAGCCGAAAGTCATGTATTAATAAAAAATGAATTTGCATACATAAGTGGTATTAATAAAAAATGAATTTGCGTGCATAAGTGGTATTAATAAAAAATGAATTTGCGTACAAGCATTCCGTTTTTTATGAGTTGCGCCGCCTACGGCGGGTTGTTGTGTTAATTTTTATTTTTAAGTTAAGGGTACAATGTCACCCGTACTTTCATACACAAAAATCCCTGCAGGGAGCCGCTCTGAAAAATCTTCTGATACCAAACACTCGCGTAATGCCCGGATCTCCTTGATCTCCAGAAGATGTTTTGGAACCAGAAGATCATAATCTTCCTCCGCGACCTTGATGAACTTCAACCCAGCCTCCTCAGCAGCAGATCGAAGACCAAATCCAATATCTGCGCGCCCGTTCTTTACTGCATCACAAACGGCGCGGTGAGTTTTTGCGCCGGAATCGTAGCCTGTTATTGAACCGGTCATTTCACGAAGTGAAATGCCCTTTTCTTCGGCAAGTTCCCCCAGTTTAATATCCAGAAGCGCACGCGTACCGGACCCACGATTGCGGTTTATAAGACTATGAGCCAGAATATCCTCAATCTCTGAGATGTCGCTGTCATGCCGTACGATCAATCCCTGCTCGCGCCTGTATCCTTTGATAAGTATGACATCAGACAATTCCATTCTTTCAATGATAGGCGTGTTGTACTTGCCCGAAGGATCAGGCATGTTGACGCCTGCAATATCGGTAGTCCCGTTGGCAATTGCACTTAAGCCGCCGCTTGAACCTGTGCCAATTGTCCTTATTCTAAGTCCAGTCAGGTCTTCAAGCACATCAATGACGGGACAGGTGCCTCCTACAAATAATATGTCAGGACGTACTGAATCCCCGAACAATGTCACATCCACAGATGTTCCTGCATCCATGAACTCGACCTCGGGGCGTATCTCGATAAAACCGTCCGCATCGGCAAGTGTGGTTATAGCGCCGGAACCTTTGTCGGCAGGATATACCTTTCCGCGCACAAGCCCCACAGGCAAGAGCTGATGCCTGCCCTGTGAACGTATGCTCGTGCCAAGAACCGCGGTTGTTGTTGTTTTTGAAGCGGTGATTGCTCCGATTGCGCGTCGGATCAGGGGGGCTACGAATTCGTTGAAGATCGTGAGTGCGGATGTGGGATTGCCGGGCAGTCCGATAGTTGGTAGGCCATTGATCAAGCCGATCACAACAGGTTTGCCGGGTTTGATGTTGATGCCGTGCGCGAGGGTTGTGCCTTTTTCCTCGATTATTTTGTACATGATATCTCCCGCACCGGCTGATGTGCTGCCGGATGTCAGGATAATATCACATTCCTTGACCGCAGTATCAATCGCTTCTTCCATGTCACGATCATTGTCGCGGACAATTCCATACATTATCGGGGTTGCGCCGCATTCGATAACACCTGCATGTAGTGCGTATGAGTTTGTGTCGTATATCTTTCCAGGCTCAAGGGGCTCTCCGGGGCGGATTAGTTCATCACCTGTGGATATGATGCCAACCTTTACACTTGTGGTGGAGACTTCTCTTTTCCCGATCGCTGACAGCACACCGATCTCACGGGAGCCGATGCGGGTGCCTTTGCGAAGCACGCGCTCGCCTCTCATTATATCAGAACCTGCGCGCATGATGTTCTCCCCGATATGAACGGGACGGTCTATAAATATCTCATTGTCCTGTCGTTTTGTCTGCTCGAACATCACAACAGCATCAGCGCCATCGGGTATCGGGGCGCCTGTGGCAATATCAACTGCTTCGCCATCATCTACGAAAAACGTATCAGAGCATCCGGCTGCGACTGTTCCTATGAGTTTTACTGCGCAGGGATTTGTCTCACTTGCTTGATATGTATCTTTTGCCCTAACGGCATAGCCGTCCATTGTGGACTTGTTAAAAGAAGGGACATCCACAGAGGAGATAATATCCTCTGCAATGATGTGATATGTTGAATCTTCAATAGAGGTTGATATGGATGCAGGCTGTATCTTTATATCGCGTACAAGAATACGTGCGTCTTCGACCGATATCAGTTCACGGAACTCTTTGCGCTGCATGTAATTTCAATCTACTTTTCTTCCATGTACTTTTCGAGGGTTTTGTTCAAATTATAGACCCGATATGCCACATACCAAAGCCCAAGAAGATAAACTATCCATGTGAGTATTGAAAGGTTTTTCAATTCAGGAATGGGATCAAGTGCCTCAAAAGTGATGACGAGAGTTACAGGCATGAGTAGCAAGATCGCAATGACTGAATCATTCAGATACTTTATGTTTTTAATTATTATCTTATCCATTTGTACACCCTGTGATTTTTCAAACTTGATTATAGTTAATTGTATGCCAATATTATAGTTATTACTAATTAAACTTTTGAAAACATTACACTGGTTTAATGGCAGTTTTCAATCCATACGTGCCACTTTTCTTATTAACACACATCAAGAATGAATTATGGGGGGGTGGACATTGGACCTTAACATAGATGAACATGTCAAACTTGATTGAAACTCTTATATCTCATCACAATGTGAATAGCCATACTGATAATATGGAGTCTAAAACAGATGAGTTCTGAGAAAATAACCCTTTCAAGTTACATGCCAATAGTGGTAATGGCAGCTATAATATTACTTGTGCAGGTATTTGCTCTTCTTTTAGCAGCACCAATGCTGGCGGAAGACATGGTCGCTTTTGAAGACCCGACAGCCACATCAAACTCATTGTACTACATAGGTGTAATTTTAGTATTTACGTTTATGTTGCTTGTTGTTATCAAAAAGAACATGAAGTGGATAATTCAGATCATCATACTATTGGCAGTTGCATCTACTCTATATTATGTGCTTTATGCCCTCCTTTCGACAACATCGGTCTCCTCTTCTACCAACAATATAATCTCGATCTTGTTTTCTGCAGGCGCGACCATTGTCCTGTACAAGTTCCCTGAATGGTATGTTATTGATGTTCTCGGGCTCATGATCGGCGCAGGTGCTGCCGCGATTTTTGGCATATCACTTGCAATTATTCCAACCATTGTGCTTTTGGTATTGCTGGCCGTGTACGATGCGATATCGGTTTACAAAACAAAGCATATGATCGCATTGGCAGACGGTGTGATGGACCTTAAACTTCCTATATTGTTCGTCATCCCAAAACATTTCGGATATTCATTCAGAAAAGAGAAGTTCGACAAGGAAGGCGAAAAAGAGGCTTTTTTCATGGGACTTGGTGACGCAGTGATGCCAACCATACTCGTAGTATCTGCATACATGTTCATAGACCAGATTGGACCTATACATTATCCTGCACTTGGTGCTATGATCGGCACAGTTGTCGGTTTCTTTGCACTTGGAATGTTTGTCATGAAAGGAAAACCACAGGCTGGATTACCGTTCTTAAATAGTGGTGTTATTTTGGGATATATTGCAGGATGCCTATTATCAGGCTCGCCGCTTTACTGAGACATCGATACATTGTCGTAAAGGTAATTATATATTAGTTCAATCATCCATTTATGAAAAAAAGTATTGCCGTGATATTCGACAGTGCAGGAACACTCCTGCACATGTACCGTGTGGCAAAGGACCTTAACACAGGTCGTATGGTCGATGAGATCGAAAGCACTGCACTGGTCGCAAAAAAGCCACATCAAGCACTTGTCGTCCTTCATACTGATCCTGAAACCATCCTGAAACAGGATCCCAACATATTACTAATCAAGTTCATCAATGACAATGATATCGCAATTGATATAAGTTGCTCAAGCAGCCCTTTTACAGTTGATATGGCATTTGATATCATCAAAAAGGACAATATGAAGATCAGCGATCTGCATGATGTTCTGACCTGTGTAAAAGGCCAGTGTCCGAATGTGTTCTATCTTGCGGCAGGTGTTATCGTGAATTCTCAAACCTGTACTATACCTTATGTATTAAGCACGGGTGGACGGGTATTCCGGAATACTAGATATACAATTAAAACGCTGGGTGAACAAGGGGTTGATACGTATATTGCATCCGGGGATAGTATGCGCAACCTGCGGCAACTTGCGAAATGTGTGCAGATCCCAATAGAAAGGGTTTTTGATATTGCTACGACGCATGATAAAGAGCGCATAGTCCTTGAAATGAAAAAAAAATACGATACGGTTGTGATGGTGGGGGATGGTATAAACGACATCCTTGCACTCAGGGCGGCAGATGTGGGGGTTATGACCACTCAGCAGGGAGATGTGCGACCTGAAAAACTAAAGAATGCTGCAGATGTTGTTATAAAAGACATTTCAGAAGTTTTAACCATAATTGATAATATGTAGTCCGTACCAAAAATATTATATTGTGCTGCATGAATGTGATTTCAGAAGTTAACAGTGCATAAATAATGCGTTATGTTTATGTAGTGCTTTCTATATTGTAATTGATGTTCATGTCAATTTAATTAATTATAAATGTTCGGAAGTAAACAGTACAACAATGGTTTTGTACATGACTTGCAAAACCCTTAAGTAATTTAAACTAAATAGCAATTAAGACAAAAAAATCGCAATATCCTATCTTGCGGAGGAAACTATAAATGGCATTGTTCATCGAAATCAAAAACTTGACCATCGAATATGAAGGGGTTAAGGTACTGAATAACATTAACCTTGATATTAATGAAGGCGAAGTCGTTGGAATATTGGGTAGAAGTGGGGCCGGAAAGACAATTCTTATGCACGTCTTACGAGGTGTTGAGATATATGAGAACATTAGTGGAGAAGTAATCTATCATCTGGCTCGATGTGACAAATGCGGCTACATAGAACCGCCAAGTAAAGTGGGTCAGAAATGTAACTGCAGTGATGAACTCTTGCAGTCATATGAGGCTGATCTTGTCAAACTTCAGTCACATGATATTCATAGAAAAGAGATCACAAAAAGAATTGCGATCATGCTTCAGCGTACATTTGCGTTGTATGGTGATGAGAGAGTTATTGTCAATGTAATGAACTCATTCACAGAGATAGGACACTCAAATGCTGATGCGTTGTCAAAATCAGTGGAACTTTTGGATGAGGTACAGATGTCTCATCGTATGATGCATATAGCACGTGATTTAAGTGGTGGCGAGAAACAAAGAGTTGTTCTTGCGCGGCAACTTGTAAAGAGTCCAATGCTGCTCCTTGCTGATGAACCAACAGGTACCCTTGATCCTAAAACCGCTGTAATCGTCCATGATGTCATAATGAA
>JAUSPM010000265.1 GCA_030655675.1 Methanosarcinaceae archaeon
GTTATCTCCCCACAGATATACAAATACGATTATTCTATTTTGTATGTATGGAACGTGCCGCCTGACGGCGGTCGCATTGCTTTTAGTTTCAGATAGAATAATTACATTTACGCAGCCATCCTACTACAGCTATACAAATACTAATTATATATTATGATTAATTCGACTGGCATGAATGGTTTTCGAAGGTCATTGGTGTGGGAATATGCCGCCTGAGGCGGTTGTTTTTGTTCTGTTTTGTTTTTAGTTTCAAATAAAACAATCACATTCATGCAGACATCTTGCCAGTTATACAAATGCACAAAACGTTAACTGTTTTTCTCACAACTCGTCCATTACAGCAGCCAACTCATCACTATTCAAATAACCATTGCTAACGAATTCTCCATTACTATCAAATACAATCATATTCGGCGCATTCGTAACCCCATACTTGCCTGCAAACTCCTCATTCAGTGCCCTATCCATTACCACAATAGCCGCCCTGTTACCAACAGTATTGGATATTGATTCAACTATGGGCTGCTGGTCTTTGCATTTTGAACAAAATGCTTCATTAAAATAAACGACTACTGGTTTGTTGGTATTAAATGCAGAATCAATGTCAGGATAAACGTTGGTCTTCGGTAATATCGGTTTTTGTTGTGGTTTTTCAGTACAACCCGACAATGTCATTGCCGCGATAAGTACGATCATGGCTAAGACCAACGTTTTTATTTTCATGTTATTCACTCAAGAAGGATCTCAACCCTGCACTTAAAGAGTGTCACCTTGTTATCCTCAACTGCTACATCTAAATTTTTTACATTAACCTTTGTGATGTTACCCTTGGATTTGAAGATCGGAAGTTCCGATGCATCATCCACTGCATTTTTCAATGCCTCTTCCCAGCTGTTCGGTGACGAACCTATTGTCTCAATTATTTTTACTACTCCCATATTATCTGCCTCCATTTTCTATCATATACTATAATCATATACTACAGCCATTATCAAATAATCATTCCACTTTCCGTCTCAATACAGAGCCGTCCCGCATGTGGACAGTTATGTATTTCTCTTTTTCTTCTTCCACCTCATACTTGTTATAGAGCATCGATTCCACGCGCCCAATGTCAAGTAAACTGCGAAGCCATGCACTATCATTGCCCGTCATACGTGATTTTCCCGCAGGTGGGCTTGTTTTGACTTTCTTTTTAGAATATATAGCACCGCCCTTCATTCCGGCACCGACATATCCTTTTGCATCCCTGAACACCAGCGAGCCGCTTTTCATATATGCACCTGCAAATTCGTCAACTGTGCCCAGAACAACAACAGTCCCGCCATCAAGGTGTGCGCCTGTGTTCATCCCACTATTCCCTTTGATGATTATCGTACCGCGATGCATCAGCAGACCCGTGCCGTTGTAAGCATCACCTTCGACAATGATGGTTGCCATACAATCACAGCGCGTACCAAGTGTCCCGCGAAGGATACCGTCATCCAGTGTCAATCGCCGCGTTGCGTCATCAAAGTTGTTCGACAAAAGCGTATCGGTATCAAGACCGTTGCAAAGAATATCAGTGATCGAACGGAACTTCCTGTAACCCTGCACATCAGATTTGACCTCAACGATATTGCCCCAGGGTTCTGCTACGTCTCCACTTACATAAAGTATCCCTGAAACCATGCCCATGCCGGCTTCTTCACCGACGTTCCCGTCAACGAACACATGCCCTGAAGGCATGGAATTGCCGCTCCCGCCAAAGTGTTTCAGATCAACACCAAGGCTGTAAGCGAAACGCGCACTCACGTTGCCTTTGATGTGGATGTCCGAGCCGCCCTTTAAGGCATCAACGAGATCTTTGTAAGTAAACTGTGTACCTGACTGATGTGGAATTACTGAAGCAGGGTCAAGTCGTTGGTTTTGCCAGTGAAAATCAAATGTGTAATCACATATATTATCGACCGGCGAGGTTAGTTCGATCTCGATGTCCATTGAATGTATCACCCGTGAATGAGTGCGGGAAGGCAGCGTGTGCAAACCCAGATGCTTTCCATTTCATGCCTCATTGGGAGAAGATATCTTGTATTTTCACCTTCACCGCAACTGAAACACTTAATGGAGATATCTGTGGTCTTTTTGTGTGCCTCTGCTTTCTCGGCATTGAACTCGACAGTTTGGCGTTCTTCAATTGTTATTGCATCTTCGGGGCATATCCCCATACAAAATCCCATGCCGTCACAGAGTTCTTCTGACATGACCTTTGCTTTGCCGTCTATTATTTGGATTGCGCCCTCGGCGCAAGGGGACACACACTTGCCACAGCCTGTGCATTTGTCCTCATCTATGTGTACGATCATACGTTTAACCATTTATTGCCATCTCCTTTAATATTTAATGATGTGTACCTTCAACAATTTTTATTCCTGCATCTGTGATCGTCTTTCTGATCGAATCGATATGCGGGCACTTTGGATATTGTTCCATTTGCATGCATGAACTTAGGTGTACGACATCGACACCCATTTTCTTGATGGACTTGACAAGCCGATATACACGTCGTCCTGAACAGCCTCCGCATGTGAAAAAGGCTATCATCTCTGCGTTCTCATCATAATCTTTGAAATACATTTTGCGTTTGTTGAACGCCATGAAGCATCCAACGCCTGGACAGGCTTCTGATACGATGTCACACCTGACAACTGCAATCTTTGTTGGCTTTTCTTCTGTGATAATCTTCACCTCGTTGTAAACATTAATTTAAATCATAATAATCTTGACGGAGATTGGATGGGGTGCAATTTGCACGGAGGATTCCATTCCGCCACTTATGCTTAAATTGTCTAAGATACGATATAAGGATTCCTGCCTTTTATCAACATAACAATGATAATTAGTTTAGGCGCGTTAATGTTGTGATTTGTTAATCAGGATGTGGTCGGAATTTTGTGCGGGTGCGGCGATAGATTTATTGTGAGGATTGTGGGCTTATGATCTATGGTGTGGGACAATTGAAAAACCGCAGAGGGCGCGGAGGGCGCAGAGGTGCGGTGTGTCCAAAATAGATATTGGGCGCAGTGGATTGTTTCATAGGTTGACAAACACTTTCACTCTGCTTGGCTTTGGTATATATATATAAAAAAAAACAACTATGCTTAAGAAAAATAAATGAAAAACGGCTCGTCTGCAAATTCGACGATCTTTCCGCCGAAACCAAAAAATTCGTAGCCATCGACACTCAAAAACTCGCAGACTTGGAATAACTAAAAAATCAATCCTGCAAAAGCATTTGAAGGAAAACTTATGGAGGTCTCCGTATGAATTAATTAATTAATTGTATTTGTATAGTTGCGGTAAGAAATCTGCGTAAATGAAATTGTTTTATCGTATTTGTTTACCTGATAAAATGTCGGTGCACATTTCAAATACCAAAAACCCCATGAAGCAACCCGCCGTAGGCGGCATATTCCATACCTCCCATCCTTTCGCATTCGCAAAATACGCAGTTTCTATGTAGAACAATCCATACAAGAATAAATGTGTTGACAGCGATTGAAACTTCGATGTGTATTCAGGCCAGTGGTGAAGGACGGTGCCGCGCTACGCGCGTATGGTAGCGTCGTTTTTAT
>JAUSPM010000266.1 GCA_030655675.1 Methanosarcinaceae archaeon
CGAAGTGAGCATTTTCTTGTCGAATTTTGATTAAAACCCAAAGCATTTAAATTAATTACGGCATTAAGAAGGATATAAATCATTACATTCATGGAGACTACTTATAATGATAAAGGAAATCACCAATCAATATGACGCAAACGAAATAGAAAAAAGGATACATGCGTTCTGGCAAGAGATTGATGCGTACTCAAAGGTGCGCGAATTCAGGAAAGGGGGCAAGAAGTTCTTTTTCGTAGACGGACCCCCATATACCACAGGAAACATCCATCTCGGTACCGCATGGAACAAGATCATCAAGGATTCCATACTGCGATACCGTTCCATGAATAACCATGCCATTATCGATCGTGCAGGATGGGATATGCACGGATTGCCGATAGAGGTGAAAGTTGAAGGTGTACTTGGTTTCAAGTCAAAGAAAGACATCGAGACCTATGGTGTCGGTAATTTTATTGAAAAATGTAAGGAATTTGCACTTGCCCAAAAAGACGACATGACTGATCAGTTCAACACACTCGGTGTATGGCTTGACTGGAAAGACCCTTACATGACGCTGAAGGATGAGTACATCGAGGCAGCATGGTGGACTCTCAAACAGGCACAGGAAAAGAACCTGCTTGAGCAGGGTAAACGTGTGGTCAACTGGTGTCCGCGATGCGAAACCGCAATTGCTGACTCTGAAGTTGAATATGATAACCAGACCGATCCATCGATCTATGTCAAATTTAAGTTAAAGAACGAAGAGAACACATTCATTGTAATATGGACCACAACTCCCTGGACCATTCCTTCAAATATGGCGGTGGCTGTACACCCATCTTTTGAATATTCAAAAGTTCGTGCGACCGCACCTGGCGGGCATGAAGAGAACCTGATACTCGCATCAGAACTTGTTGAGGATGTTCTCAGGATAGGCAAATACACGGCTTATGATGTACTTGAAACAATGCTCGGGGAAGAACTGACAAAATTGTCTTACGAACATCCACTTGCCGATCTTGTTCCGAAACAGGCGAAGTTCGAGCACAATGTCTATCTTGCAGATTATGTGACCGCAGAGAACACAGGGTGTGTACACATAGCCCCCGGTCATGGTATGGACGATTTTGATGTTGGCGTCAAGAATGGCATTCCTATATTCTGTCCGGTCGGTTCAAACGGCAGTTACACCGAAGAAGCAGGCAAGTATGCCGGAATGAATATCATAGACGCAAACAGGATCGTTATCGAAGACCTTAAGGAGAGAGGTCTGCTTCTTTCCGAAAAGAAGATCACTCATCGTTACGGTCACTGCTGGCGCTGTAATACCCCGATCATCTATCTTGCGACTGAACAGTGGTTCCTGAAGATATCGGCACTCAAAGAGAGTATGCTCGCAGAGATCAAAAAGGTTGACTGGTATCCCGACTGGGCAGGTTCTGCGCGTTTTAAGGATTGGGTTGAAGGTGCGCGTGATTGGTGTATCTCACGCCAGCGATACTGGGGTATTCCAATACCTGTGTGGAAATGCAGTACTTGCGGAACTATTGATGTAATAGGCACCAAAGCGGAACTGGTTGAGCGGTCGGATGCAGATGAGACTATTGAACTCCATCGCCCGTATGTGGATAAAATCACTATCAAATGCGACTGTGGTGGAACAATGTCACGTGTGGAAGATGTGTTTGACGTGTGGTTCGACTCTGCAGTAGCATCGTGGGCGACATTGAAATATCCGCATGTAAAGGAATCGTTTGAGGAAAACTGGCCTGCGGATTTCATTACGGAAGGTCATGACCAGACGCGAGGATGGTTCTATTCACAAATGGGTGCGAGCATGGTTGCATTCGGTAAGGCTCCGTACAAGAGCGTTCTCATGCACGGTTTTACACTTGATAAAGATGGCAAGAAGATGTCAAAGAGCATCGGTAATGTTGTCGAGCCGCACGAGGTCATTGGGAAATATGGTGCCGATACACTGCGGGCATACATATTGTCAGCCAGTGCTCCGTGGGATGACCTGAAGTTCCTCTGGGAAGAGGTTGCAACCGTTCACAGGACAATGAACATCTTTTGGAATGTGTACAGATTCCCGCTTCCTTACATGGCACTTGATAATTTTGACCCTAAAAAAGTGTCACTTGAATCGGTGTCGGAACACCTTCGCAAAGAAGACAGGTGGATATTGTCCCGTATGCAGTCCGTGATAAGTGATGTGGACTCTGCAATGGAAGAGTATGCACTTCACAAAGCAATGCGTTCCATTACCGAGTTCATACTTGAAGACCTGTCAAGATGGTACATACAGTTGATCCGCCCAAGGACATGGATAGAGGCAGAAGATCCTGATAAACTTGCAGTTTATAGGGTTTTGTATGATGTATTTGTCACAACTACAAAACTGATTGCACCGTTCATGCCTCACCTTGCAGAGGAGATGTACACCAATCTTGTGAAGAATGTAGAGAGTGCTGCACTGGAGTCGGTACACATGTGTGACTGGCCTGTTGTTGATGATTCACTGGTTGACAGGGATCTCGAAGCCAATATGGAAACTGTACGTTCCATTGTGGAATCGGCATCAAATGCACGCCAGAAGGTTGGGCGTAAATTGAGATGGCCGGTATCACGCATTGTCGTAACCCCGAAGGATGAGCAGATCGGTGCAGCAATTGATGACCTGCGCGGTGTCCTGATGGGTCAGACGAATGCGAAGGATGTTGTGGTGCTCGGTGTCGGTGAGTACTGGGATGAACTAGGTGTCGAAGCGATTCCAAATCCAAGCGGGATAGGTCCTGTGTTCAAGGGAGATGCGGGAAAGGTTACTGCAGCCATACAACAAGCCGATGCCGTTGCTCTTAAGAGTGCTGTGGCAGACGGTGGTGAGTTTGAGGTTACACTTGCGGATGGAACCAGTGCGGCAGTCACGGAAAAGATGGTGAACTTCGTGGAGATCATCCCCGAATCTGTGGCGGGTGCGGAGTTTGCAGGCGGCATGGTGTATGTAGATGCGAAACTTTCGCGCGAGATCGAATCTGAAGGATACTCAAGAGAGGTTATCCGCAGGGTTCAGGATATGCGAAAGGAACTCGACCTTGTTGTTGACGAGAACATTAAGGTGTTCATCAGGATCGATGATGAGCGGGTGCTTGATCTTGTTATGGACCTTGAAGCATTCATTGCTAAAGAGGTTCGTGCAGACCTGATGGTTATTGGACTTGATGTTGAAGCCACCGGAACTTTGGTCAAGGATTGGAATGTCGAAGGTGTGTCTATGCATGTGGGCATTTCACCTCTTGATTAACTGAGGCAGCATATGGATTTTGATTCATGGGAACCAACATACCTTAAGATCCTTGCGGATTTTGGGTTTAGCAGGAAAGGGGATGAGCGTGCGGCGCTCATTCTTTCCAAAATGTTAGAGCAAGGTAAGGGTGGAGGTAAAGATAAAAGTCAAGGTAAAGATAAAGTTGAGGACAACTCAGCCGGTATTATTGCTCTTGCCAATCTTATTTATGGTAAGGACATTTTGGTTTGCGGAAATGCACCGATCCTTACTGATGAACTTGACATGATCGACACTGGTGATTATGTTATCATCACTGCTGACGGTGCTACAGCAGTGTTGTTTGACAGGGGAATTGTATCTGATATTATCGTGACCGATCTTGATGGCGATGTTAAAAAAGAGATTGTGGCAAATAAAAAAGGCGCGTTGGCTGTTGTGCATGCACATGGGGACAATATCGATCTGATCAAAAAATACGTGCCGCTACTTCGTGGAGTAATAGGCACTACACAGTCTACCCCGCTTGAGAATGTTTACAATTTTGGTGGTTTTACGGACGGGGATCGGTGTGTGTATCTTGCAAAGGAGTTCGGTGCTGCAAGTATCACGCTTGTTGGATTTGATTTTGATGATGTGAATGTATCGGATATGAAAAAGAAGAAACTGAAATGGGCAAAACGGCTTATTGATGCGATATGATCCTTGTACATTGATGTGAAAAATTGCTTAACAAATACAAATTCTGTATTTGTATAGCTGTAGTAGGATGGCTGCGTAAATGTAATTATTCTATCTGAAACTAAAAGCAATGCGACCGCCGTCAGGCGGCACGTTCCATACATACAAAATAGAATAATCGTATTTGTATATCTGTGGGGAGATAAC
>JAUSPM010000270.1 GCA_030655675.1 Methanosarcinaceae archaeon
CCCACCTGATATTCGATCATCAAAATTATCAAAGAAGCAAACATGCTCAGCAACGTCACAAAAAACCCTATCTTAAAAAATTCTGAAAACTTGATATATATTCCAGATTTGGCAGCCATCTCAACTACTATGATGTTTGAAATAGCGCCTATTAATGTTAAATTGCCTGCAAGGGTGGCGCCTGATGCAAGACTTATCCATAATACATCAGACGATACAGGTGCGATATATGGTATCATGAACATGGTGAATGGTACATTGCTCACTATCTGGGATCCAAAAATACCAAGAATATGAAGGAGTACGATGCCTCCGGCATCCGGCATTAGTCGTATCTGATCGAATATTTCGAAAACACCTGATCTTACCGCACCTTCGATTACAATAAAAAGCCCTGCAAAAAACAGCAACAGAACCCAGTCAACATTTTTTAATATTTGAGATGGTTTTCCACGGTCCATTATAAAAACAAGTGCTGCGCCTGATAATGCTATGAGCGGCAATCCTATGTGCAGTATCGAATCTGCAAAAAACAGGACCATAACAAAAATAGGAATGAATAATGAAGCCTTTGCCCCACTTTTATTCAAGCCGGGGGAATCATCTCCTCCACCACTACTTTCCATCATATTCTTGTCAATATGTGGCTTATCAGTAGTATGCATCACATTATCAGTCTTGTCTGCACATAAACTACCCAGAAGATCTTTTTTATAAAATGCAAAGAGCACTGCAATAAGTATAAGGATTGATACAAGAGTCACAGGTGCAAGATATATCATAAACCGTGTGAAAGATATGCCTGACTGAACGCCGATAAGCATGTTCTGGGGATTTCCTACTATGCTCATGGTACTGCCGATATTGGATGCCATGGCAGTAGATATAAGATAGGGAACAGGGTTGAGCCTGTATTCCAAGCACAACCGTATTACCAGCGGGGCGAATATCAACACCACGATATCGTTTACAAAAAATGCACTTGACAGGGCAGTAACTATCACAACGACTAACATTAATTTTTTTGGTGTATGGCCAAATGATATTGCTTTTGAGGACAACATGTTGAAAAAGCCGCTCCCCCCAAGGTTTGCAGCCACTACCATCATCCCAAAAAGTAAGGCTATTGTCCTAAAATCAATAGCAGATATGGCTTCATCAAAAGTGAGAACTCCTGAGAGGATCATCAGGACTGCGCCTATAAAGGCAGCAGCCGGTCTGCCAACATTTATGCCGGGAATTCGGGTAAAAACAATTCCGGTATATGCCAGAACAAATATGATAAGCCCGATCAATTGCATGGCTTACGGGATAACGTGTAACAACACCGTTTTTCTATCGGATGCCATTTCTCCTTGTAGTTTCGGAGGGATTCTATACTTAAGTCATCCCCATCATTGACTGTTTGGACACATTCTGGCAGATGCATGTAAAACTCATGATCTATGAATTCAGATAGTCCCTTATATTCACGATCTGCCTTGCGCAGGATACAAATGGCCTCTGTTTCACTGAGCATGCCACCTATACTGAATCCAACGATCCGACCATCGATCTTTACGGTAATGCCGAACATGTCAGAGAACAGACACAGGTTAGAGAAAAGTTCTGCTGTGTGTTCTTCTGCAAGGTTTGTATTATTCTGTTTATGTTCTTTCCATCCATTAAAGAGTCTAACACAGTCATCATAGTCATCTGCCGCATAAGGAGAGACTACATAATTATAGTGTTTCTTGAAGTAGCTGATATGGTTGCGTATGGGATTGAACTTTCCCCCTGCAAGTTGCAATTGCTCATCCTTGCGGTATATGTAATCCTGACATTCAACAGACATTGAATAGTTATCATGCCCCACCATATCTATCTCAGAACCTGTGCAATTATATATGGCACCCTTTTCGTTTCGGTTCAATTTTCGAAGAAATTCAAAACATTCTTCCAGTGAATTTTTATTCACATTTCCAATAGGTGGCAGCAATGCATCCCAGTGACCATTTTCCTTTAAAAGTAAAAGGTTATCATTCATATTTTCTACATAAACATCGCCATCTGCAGCATGTACAGGGAAATAATATGACCATAATTTATGTTCAATTTTCGCAACACGGGTTTTAAATTCATTATAATATTCGAGGGTTAATTTTTCCATACAATCACATTCAATTCAAATATTCTCATTAATGGTTTTCATCATTTTACAGGCAATTGAGCCATCTTTATAATAATTATCAATTTTTTTGATTACTTTATATCCTGATTTAGTGTATAAACTAATTGCAGGATTGGTTATTTTTACTTCGAGAAAAAAACGTGTTTTACCATGCAGGTGCGCATCTTCTTCCGCCTTCTCGAACAAAGTTGAAGCGATGCCCATTCCCCGTGCCGACTTTAAAACTGCAATCGAATAAAACCTGGCACTTTTAGGGTAGTTGACCATACAGACGTAACCGACAACCACACTATTCAGTAAAGCTACAAGAAATGTAGAACCGGATCTTGATAGAAGATTCTTGAATTGTCTACGTTTTAAAGCATAATCAGAAGAATCAAAACATTCGGATTCAATTTTCTCAAGATCAGGAATATCTTCGATACATCCACTGCGAATGCAGATATTGATCCCATCTCCACACAAGGGAGGTTCATCATCACTACTGGCGTCGTCCGTACAATTTCACCCTGTAAACACAATACGGCATGGAAAATATATAAAGACTGCGCAAGACGATGCAATTCCAACCTATGGCGTCATTCTAGCATCTGTGTCAACAAAATTAGATATCTACAAACTAATACCCACATCATGCCCGTCATTACGAATACGATTTTTATAAACTATTTATCTTATTCAAGTTAGTAGATATGGAACGTGCCGCCTGCGGCGGTCGCACTTTTTTTGCTTTCGATTCGTAGGTCAGATTTTTGCATCTGGAATATCAGATTAACATATACGATCTATTTTAACTCGACCAATCACATTTATCAAATTAAACAAAACCAAACCAAACCAAACCAAACCAAACCAAACAAAACAAAACCAAACCAAACCAAACCAAACCAATACCCAATCACTTGCACTTCTCAACCAATTCCAACCCCGCAAGCATCAATTCCTCTGCCTTTGCTTTTGTTTTTGATTCGGCAAATATCCTGATGATGGGCTCGGTGCCGGATGGTCTGATAAGTACCCAGCCGTCGTCGTACCATATCTTGACCCCGTCCGTTGTATCAACTTTTGCAGTACCCTCCAAAACGGCCACTGTTACATGTTCCATAGTTGCCTTAAGGTCCGTGCAAACCGTCTTTGTTTTTGAATTGAAGTACTCAGGCACGCTTTTGGCAAACTCGGACAGGGTTGTTCCGGCTGCTATTATTTCAAGAAGTTTTGCACATGCCATACCGCCGTCACGACAGTACTGATGCTTCGGGAAGATCAAACCGCCATTGCCCTCTCCACCAAACACGGCATTTGTTTCCATCATCTTTCTTGCCACATTGATAGAACCGACCGCAGTCCAGATAAGTTCAACACCTGCCTCTTCTGCAATATCCGCCATGCGCTGGGATGTGCTAACAGGTGTTACAATGACCCCTTTTTCACGGCTTAAAATGTACTTCGCCATCATGGCGAGCAATACCTCTTCATCAATGAAATCTCCGTTTTCGTCAACAAACACGGCACGGTCAGCATCACCATCCTGTGCAACACCCATGTCGGCACCTGTTATCCGGACTATTTCCGCAAGTTCTGTCAACACATCGGGCGTTGGTTCCGGATTGCGCCATGGAAATGTGCCGTCAAGTTGTGCATTTATAGTTATGACCTCGCACCCGAGCCTTTGAAGCATGAACGGCAATGTAAGAGAACCTGCACCGCATCCGGTATCTGCTACAACTTTCAACCGCTTTCCCCGAATGTTTTCTGCATCCACATGATCGATCACTGCCTGGATGTAATATTCATTTGCGTCATTGGCTGTCCGCAAATCGCCGGTCTTATCCCAGTTTGCGGATGCGAACTGTTTGGAATAGTATATCTTTTCCACCTCGCTTTCACCCTCACGTGAGAACTCACTGCCATCTCCTGCGATCAATTTGATCCCATTATACTCTCGCGGGTTGTGGGATGCTGTTATCATTATTCCTGCGTCAGCATGGTCGCGAACATAATATTGTACAGCCGGCACCGGCGCGATGCCCAGATCAATAACCGTAAGTCCTGCGGACAGTGCACCAGCAATTGCGGCTGATTTTAGCATATCTCCTGATATCCTTGTGTCGCGCCCAATCGCGATCGTTCCCTTTGAACCCATGTACGTACCAAGACTCTTTGCCACATCGACCGCAAGTTGTGGTGTTATATAATCATTAGCAATGCCCCTTACCCCGTTTGTCCCGAAAAATGCCATTTTGAATCACCGATTTCCATTCTACTTTATTTAATAATGTTGCTGCTGTATTTTAGGTTTTGCGACGTGGTCTTACAATACTACACCCAAACACTAAAATTCAACTAAATGTAGGTATACACTATCCCAATTTGACTCTTGAATATCCCAAGTATCTTTTCAACTCGTCTGCACCCAGTGTTTCTTTTCCAAATAATCCAAACCCCTCTTCAATTGGATCTGAAATTATGGGGTGAGTTGCAATTTCACCGATTCTTATTTTTGCCATGTGCAACAATATGCCATCTTTACAATATAAATTGGTTCTCTTTAACATTTGACACTAATATCTCAACAACTCTTTTGAGCAAATTCATAACTGTGATCTCAAGGTCGAGTAAAATATAACACCCCTCACACCATAATACCTCCAGACCCAAAATGCAAGAAAAAATAAACCTGATCAAAGAAGCGATCGCAAAAAAAGGCAGCGCAATAATAGCATTCTCAGGCGGCGTGGACAGTGCAACCATTGCCGCACTCGCATACGAAGCACTTGGCGAGCGTGCACTTGCAGTCACAGCCGAGTCGGTTACATTCTCAGAACGTGAATTGAAAGGTGCAATACAAACCGCGCGCGAAATCGGGATACCTCACAGGATCGTGAATTTCGATGAACTGGAAGAGCCGGGTTTTGCCGAAAATACACAGGATCGTTGTTATCATTGCAAAAAAGGATTGTTGCGCACTCTTATTAATATCGCTGATGAGGAAGGGTTCAACGTGGTGCTCGAAGGAACAAATGCATCTGAGATACAGGGACACCGCCCGGGACGGCGGGCTATTGTTGAAACAGGCGAACGAGTATTCACGCCATTTGTGGATTTCGGGGTTACAAAAGATGAAGTACGGCAGATCGCACGCGAGATCGGTTTATCAGTTGCTGACAAGCCATCAATGGCATGCCTGTCATCAAGGTTCCCATACGGGCAATTGATAACAAGAGATGGGCTTACGCGCGTCGGGGCGGCAGAGGATTTTCTTTTCTCACTGGGATTTACACAACTGCGGGTGCGCGACCATAGTGACAGGAATAGCATCGCGCGTATTGAGATCATGCCATCTGAATTTAATAAGTTTTTACAGGAACGTGGACGGATCGTATCCCATCTTAAGAAACTGGGGTTTGATTACATTACACTGGACATCGAGGGATTCAGAAGTGGAAGTATGGATGAAGTTTTGTGAACACTAACGATATAATTATACGAAAAGCAGAGAACGACGATATTGAGGCAATTGAAATACTGCTGTCCACGTATTTTCTTGACATGGACGGTGTGGATATTGAGGATTTCATAGTTGCAGAATCGGGAGGTCGGGTATTTGGATGTGGGGCTGTGATCGATCAAAAGTACCCGGAACTTCACTCCATTGCAGTACATCCGAATCACCGAAGTCGCGGGATTGGCTCATTGCTTGTAGAGCATATTGTAGCGAACACGCCGGATGAGTGGGAATACATTTATGTTCGGACAACTGCGCCTGATTTTTTCAAAAAGGTAGGATTTATGGAGTTGCAGGATAGTGAAAAGATTAAACTCTGGGATGACTGTGCCGAGTGCGATAAGTTTGAAGGATGCAGGCAGAGTGCCATGCGATTGTGTCTTAAGGAATGACAATGGAGAATGAACTATGCAGACAATTGGAATTGTGAATACGTATGATAAGATCAAGATCATCGATGCCCACTACCGTGCTATCGCAAGAGCCGCCCCCATATGTTATGCATTCGGATTTAATCTTGCGCTCTTTGATTTCCCGTTCAAGATGACGCCTGATGAACTTGTGGATTTCATTATGGATAAGACCACGATCGGTGAATCGGGAAAGTATCTCAAACTCCTGCATGATGAAGGGAGATTTTTCGTGTTCGACCTGCCAAAAAAAGGATTTCAAGCCCAGTTCGGATCGGTTGTTGTCACATCATCCAAACCTGAACTAAAATTTGCGATAACACCGGAAGTGCTGGTAGATGAGATGTTGCATGGCAGGTCGCATCTTATTCTAATTGGACTTGGCAGGAAAGGGCTGCCAAAACACCTGTTCCCGCTGGCGAAGTACCATCTTGATATAACATCGGCCGGCATCTCGCTTGAAACGTGCACGGCAATCGGTTCGATCCCTGCGCATCTGGCAGGTATCATGTCCGTGCGACGTGAAGGGAAATAGAACAGGGGCTCATTTTTATCAATGGGGACTGAGCAGTGCCCGCGCGCGCGTCGTCCCAACATAAGCGCAATCTATTTATCATCAAAATAATGATAATAACTTTATGGAAAAACAATTAATTAATTCAATTCTTGCACTTGGCCTCACCCACAAGGAAGCGCAGGCATATCACGCTCTTGTCACAAAAGGTGTGATGACTGCTGAAGATATCAGTAAATTGATCGAGGTCCAGCACCCGATCGTGTACAGGACACTTCAGGGACTAAAGAACAAGGGCTGGATCGATTCTACAACTGACCGTCCAAAGAAGTATAGGGCTAAACATCCAAAGACAGCAGCCGAGAATGCAGGGAAGGGGCAGATAGCAGTCATCAATGAATCCATTGAACTCATTGACCAGATACTTTCGCCGCAGTATGATGAAAGTCAGGAGATGCTGCGGCAGGAGATATGGACCGTTCGCGGGCAAGAGAGTGTTATCCAGAAGATAAGGGAGATGGGAGCGCGAACCAAACATAAGGTGTTCGGCAAGGTCACGGGTCCGATCGACGATGATACTTTCAATGAGATCTTTACCAATATTCCACCCACAATCGCACTAACCGTTCAGATCATGGGACCGCCTATAATTGACATCGACCCCAAACTTGAGAAGAGGATCCAGATCCACCGTCCATATTTTGAGGGGAAATGCAGGACGTTCCCGATGGAACTCCCAAGTGCCAATGCGAAGGACGAGTTCCTCAGAAATGTCCATGGTTCCAGATTCATTTCGATACATCTGCTGTTTGACGAAAAAGAGGCGTTGTGGATAAATATTCCATACAGGAACAATGTTGTTGTGAAGGAAAAGGTCTGGGCAAACTGGATCATTGACCCCGATTACATCGAGATAGTGAAAACTGAAGTGTGAGGTTGTTAGATGCGTATCAGCATTTTCTATACCGGAGATTTTGGAAGGAAGGTTATTGAGAATCTAGTCAATCCGAGTACGTTCTGCGTATCCTGTGCAGACCTTTGCGATCACTGTCGGGAGAAAAGAAGATCGTATGGGAACTTGATCGTCGATATTCATGAAATGCCTGACAATCTCCCCGGGTTCATTGAAGATCCGATGGAGTATGTCCCGGAGAACATGGGGGAGTGCAACCTCATTCTTGCGATCGGACTGCACCCTGACCTTTTGACAACCCTGCCACATATCGCAAAGTCAACAGGTGCGCGTGCGGTCATTGTGCCGATCGAATACCACAAACTTGCACCGGCAGGTGTGGTCGAACAAGTAAGGGAGAAACTTGAAGAGGCGGGAATCGAATGCGAGTTCCCCAAACCTTTCTGTTCTCTTGAAATGTCTGAAAACTCAAAAAAGCCGATCATTGATGAGTTCGTGAATATGGGCTTTGGCAGACCTGTGCTGCGGATCGAAATGAACCATGAGGGGGAGATATTCACTCATGTGGATGTGCTTCGCGATGCGCCCTGTGGTTCGACGTGGTTCGTTGCTAAGAAACTAAAGTGGTCTGATGTAAAGGATTACAAGGAAATAATATCGGGTGCTCATCATTCGTATCCATGTACTGGAAGTATGGAGCGAGATCCAATTCTTGGCGATACGATCCTGCATGAAGGTGGGTATATTATCAGGAAGAGTGTAGAAGATGGGATGGAAAATCATTGAAATGAAAGATTCGAAATTGATCTTCGAGGGACAGATCCTGCACCTTTTTATTTTGGCAATACTCATAGGGGCCATATTCAGCATAACCGGAATGTGGGACTTCTTTGAAGGTCAATATCTGGGGATCAGTACGGCTATATGGTTCTATCTCTCGATCGCAACCCCGATTATGCATCAAGTGTACGTCTGGTTCTGCTGGCGTACACAGTTTCATTTTTCGCTGATAACACGAGTGTTTGGCGAGATCGGTTTCACCTATTATGGCATCGTATTCTTTATTCTGTTCTTTCTGAGATTTATCTTTGTAACCATCTTATCGATCTCAAACAAAGGCAGTGTGGATGCAGACCCTTCACTTCTGTACGCCCTGGCAGTCATTATCACATTACCTGCCCTGTATCTGTTCTATTCTGTAAAGAGATATTTTGGGATCAAGCGTGCATTGGGCGCTGACCATTTCGATGGGTCCTATCGCAACAGTCCTCTTGTAACTAAAGGGATCCATAGATTTGTCAACAATGGGATGTACATTTTTGGTGTTGCGATCATCTGGGTGCCGGGTCTTGTTTTTGCATCAAGGGCAGCACTCTTGGCGGCAATGTTCCAGCATATTTACATCTGGGTTCATTATTATGCTACTGAAAAGCCGGATATGAAACGGATATATGGATTGGCTTAGATGTTTGTTTCTAAACGCTTGACAATATTTCCCGGTTCATTGAATATCCAATGAAGTATGTCCCAAATTGAATTAGTATGATACTGCCCGCTATGTTTTTTTGTGGACATTTGGTGATAAAATACGCCGCCTACGATGATTATTGCAGTGTTTATTTTTTCGATTATGCGGAACATATATCATATAAGACGTTCTATATATCAGGTCTAATGAATGCCATTTATGGCATTGATTGATTAACTTAAATTAAGTTTAAACTGGTAAAAATATGTCTCATGCAGCACTTGATATCGTAGAATTATTATTAACCGCACAGATATACAACAAATATTCTGAGTTGGATGTCAACGACCTCCCCAAAAATATACGTAAGAAATATTGGAGTAGTGAAAAAAAATCGGTTCCAAAACCGATCAAAGTTTCCATATTAGATATCCAATCTCTCTATGGGATCACAGATTTGAAAAACGTTATAAAAGGGCTTCCTTTTATCAATATTGATGATGTCGATTTTAAAGTGAAACTTACTTCTTTTGGTGTTGGCGAAGAATGGTTTGAAAAACAGGATGAAGCAAAAGAGAAGGTTGAGAACAATCCCGTACTTGCATTTTATTATGAAAAGAAAACCTCCTCTGATGCCGATTATAAGGTAGCAAAGGCAAAATCAAGACCAAAGGAAGTTGATAGGGAATGGATCGAATCACTTATCAGCGAGGTTGAGGGTGAGGATGGCGGGGATGAGATGCTTAAATTGGTACACATCGTGGCCCCGGAAGATGTGCGACAGGCTCTTGATGAACTTGTCCTGACACAGGACCAAATAGATGATGTCGAAAAGATCGTTAAGGCTATCCAGTACAGGGAATACCTGAAAAGGATCGGTCTTTATGATATCGGAAAATTGCTTTTCGTAGGACCACCTGGAACAGGTAAGACATCTGTTGCCAGTGCATTGTCAGAGCGTCTCTCAATACCTTTTGTTGAAGTTAAACTTTCAATGATAACAGACCAGTATCTTGGCGAAACTGCAAAGAACATCGATCGTGTATTCAATCTTGCCAAAAGATTGAGTCCGTGTATCCTGTTCATTGACGAATTCGATTTTGTTGCAAAGACCAGGGCATCGGATGAACATGCAGCACTTAAGCGTGCAGTTAACACGCTTCTAAAAGCAATTGATACGATAAGTCTGACAAATGACGGTGTATTGCTCATCGCAGCAACGAACCACCCGAAAATGCTGGATACTGCAGCATGGAGACGGTTTGATGAGATCATAAGTTTCCCTCTACCTACCGAAGAAATGAGAGAAAAGATACTGGATATTGTTCTAAAAGATATTGACGGAACCATTGACACGAAAGAGATAGCATCCCTTACAGAAGGGTATGCAGGTTCAGACCTTCGTATGATAATACGTGAAGCGGTTTTGAGTGCGCTTGTCGAGGAAAGGATGTCCTTGACCCAGGATGATATGAAAAATGCTGTAAGTAGTTTCAACGAGCGTGAAGGAATCCGTACCGATGAATACTCGATATAATTCGAGTATCAAGGCGCTTAAATTTCAATGAGGTCTATATGAGAATTACACTGCTTGGCACAGGTGATGCGACAGGCACACCTGTCATAGGCTGTGATTGTCCTACATGCAAAGATGCCAACAGTGGTGGGAAAAGCCGGAGGCTGAGGTTCTCGATCCTTGTTCAGTCTGACACAGGAAAGGTGCTTGTTGACACAGGTCCCGACCTTAAGTGGCAGATGATCGAAAACGGCATCGACCACGTTGATGCTGTGATATGGACCCACGGACATTATGACCATTATGCCGGATTCGGTGAATTTCACAGGATACAGCGCAATGTCGATGTGTACGGGCTCAAGGAAACACTTGATTATATCCTGGATTATCTCTATTTCTTAAAACCAAGCAGGCACGACGTTTTGATGTACAAGCCGTTCGAACTTATCGGTCTTACGTTCACATTGTTCGAAGTAAAGCACCCTTCTGCAAAGAATGCTGTTGGGGTCATCGTCTATGAGGGTGACAAAAAAGTAGTGATCACCGGAGATGCAATTAGAGATATTCCCTCAAAAAGTATGGAAATTATCCAGAACCCTGACCTGTTGATAGCCGATGGGATCGTACCTCCAACAATGAATGTGAGAAAACACATGAACTCGCAGGAAGCAATGGAACTGGGAGAAGAGATCGGTGCAAAAGAGGTTGTATTGACGCATCTGAGCCACTATTTCGAGCCACATGATGTGGCATCAAAGACCATGCCACTTGGACATGATGGAATGGTTTTTGAGATCTGAGTTTTGATCTAAAACTCATTTTTTAGTCAACCACCCAATAAATGCATGGCAAAAAAATCAACCGCAGAGGACGCAGAGAGCGCAGAGTTGTTAATTTGTATGCAACCTTTCTCTGCGTACTCAGCGTGCTCTGCGGTGAAAAATCATTCCATATTCACTAGAATAACTGGATTTTGGAACTGCGTCTTGAATGGTTTTTAACTATACATTCATTTCTTGCGTCTATCCTTATTTCTATCCTTATTCCTACTCGCACCCATCTTTGAACTCTGTTCAATGTCATCTCGCATCTTTTTCAGGTTCTTTCTGGTGACATAGTAATCTGCAAGAACGATCGCTGCACCAAACGCCAGGATAATGCCTACGATCAATAACGTTTTCGGTGCTGATGGGGGGTAATACTTCACATTGAAAGACTTTGGCATATCTTCATTTCCATACCATATTAAAGTCTCTCGCCCCTCATTATCGACATATGTTTCATCAGGTTGTGGCCTGGCAATTCCGATCAATTGGTTACCTGTTGTGTAACCCACAGGCAGAACGAAACGCACGGTCGATGGGGACGATTGGATGTATATGAAATCCTGTCCTTTTTGTGCCGGCAACGTGTATGCCACAAATCCTGTTATAGTTTCATTGAATTTGAGGTAAGTATGTTTTTGCCCGCGAATAACTTCTTTTGAGATCGTATATCCAACATCAGATACCTCGCTCGCGAGTGAATAACTGTTAAACACCTCTACCGATGCGCTTGTGGTGTTAGTATTAACACTGTCGGCGATAATGACAATATTATCGAGCGAATCCTGATTTGAACTCATATCATCAATCGGGATAATATCGATAACAGTTGCGTTTATGAGCATATGAACTACTCTGGTACTTTCGTCCTTTGACAGGTAAAAAGTGGTTGTATTTGCAACAATGTCACTGTTTGCGCTTTGGTTCACAAAGACATCAAATTCATAAACCGAGATGTCAGAGTTGGTCGAATTGTCACCTATCGGTACAAGTTCATCAATACATCCTGCTGTAAGAGTTGAAAGAATAAGGATTAACAGTGCCAGTATTGTCGCGTATCTCATTGTAACCTATTACTGATGATGTTTTAAATCAAGTTTACGCTATTATTTTATAGAGGATTTCGATTTACGGTTTCTATCCAGAGTTCCATAGCAACCTTTACCTCTTCTAATGCTTCTTCTTCAGTTTCTCCAAATGCAGAACATCCGGATAACTCTGGAACTACCGCCATGTATCCCTCATCATCTTCACTAGAATATATTTCTATTGCGTATTTATACATGTTTTTCGTACAACTATATCTCTTATAACCAGATTAAAACTTTTCGCACCATGAAATAAACTATCATGCACCTACCTTAGATTAAAATCAGGGTTTAAAAAAAGGTATTTGTATAGTTGCGGTGAAAAATCTGCGTAAATGAAATTGTTTTATCGTATTTGTGTATCTGATGAAATGCAGGTGCATATTTCAAATACCAAAAACCCCATGCATCAACCCCGCCGCAGGCGGCATGTTCCATACCTACCATCCGTTCGCATTCACAAAATACGCAGTTTTTATTTAGGGCAATCCGTACAAAAATAAATGT
>JAUSPM010000164.1 GCA_030655675.1 Methanosarcinaceae archaeon
CACTCCAAAACGTTTCGATGTCATCGGGGATGTGGCTGTCATCTCGATCCCGCTTGAACTGGATGATTTCAAGAATGAAATTGCAAAGACAATTGTCTCAAAACGCGGGAATGTCAGGACTGTTCTCAATAAAGTTTCGAAACTCGATGGCGAAAACCGGGTTGGGGGATTTGAGAGACTGCTTGGTTCTGATTCAGTGACCTTGCACAGGGAATCTGGTTTTGAGTATCGGCTTGACCTGAATGAAGTCTTCTTCAACAGCCGTCTTGGATTTGAGAGGAACAGGGTCACAACGCAGGTTCACCCATCCGAAAATGTGATAATCCCGTTTTGTGGGGTGGGTCCGTTTGTAATTCCGGCTGCCGCCTCCGGTGCAAAGATTACCGCGATCGAGAAAAACACAGAGGCGTGTAAATGGCTTGCGGAAAATGTCCGGTTGAATGGGGTGGAGTCGAATGTATCTATTATAAATGCGGATGCTTCGGATATTGTAAATATTCCTGACATTCATTTTGACAGGGCGATCGTGCCTACTCCTTATGGGATGGATTCATATCTTTCGAGCATATTACCGCTTGTGAAAAAGGGAGGTATGGTGCATTTCTATACGTTCAAGGTAGAGTCCCAGATACGGGGATTGATGGATGAGTATGAACGTATGGGTCTTGAAACCGTTTTTTATCGCAGGTGTGGTAATGTGGCGCCCAGTGTCAGCAGATGGGTGTTCGACTTGCTGAAACGATATTGAATTTATGTCAGCATTTATCCGCGATCGATTGTTATTAAAAATCAACCGCAGAGGTGAGTTACAAATTATTTAACAACTCTGCGCCCTCTGCGTACTCTGCGGTGAAATTTTGTTCCATCTTCATTGAAATAACTGGATTTTGTAACAGTGCCAATTAAAGTGACAAATTTATATAATGCAGTCTTCCTTAACCACGTTATTAAATGTCAACTACCAATTATCAAAAAGAGATCCACCAATGATTGAGATTCCAATTTTACATTCAAAGCAAGCAGAGGAGCCGAAAATAACAATTGTCTGCTCGACCCTTGACAAAGCAAGTCAGAATATCAAAAACCATCTTTTGCCAATGCGTGAATGGACAGAGGTCGTATGTCCATGTGGTGGTTGTGGTGATGTCTGTTCAATCTATGAGTTTGACAACTTCAGGATCGTTGAGGTGGATAAGTATCATATATTCCAGGATGGGATCGATGAGAAACTGGTCAACTGTGGTCTGCCAGCGAAACTGATAATTTTTGCATCAAAGCACAAGAGCAAGGACGGACGCAAACTTTTGACTGCACATTTCACGGGAAATGTGAAGGATGCCGAATTTGGGGGGAGGCCGCAGGAATTCGCAAAAGCGGCGCCTCATGCACTGCGCTCTCTTTTAAAGACTATGCAGATACTGGCAAAGAACACAGATTATGATGTATCTATGGAATCAACCCATCATGGTCCTACCAATCTTGGTATTCCGTCAGTGTATGTTGAGATCGGAAGCGATGAACCACAATGGGAAGACAATGTTCCCGGGGAGATCGTTGCAAATGCAATTATGTCTCTTGATTTGGAGGAAGTTCCGGTTGCTCTGGGTTTTGGCGGGGGGCATTATGCACCGCGGCAGTCGAAATTATTGTTTGAGACCGATGTTACATTTGGGCATAATTTTCCGAGTCATCAGTTGCCACATATTGATAAAGAAATGATCAGGGTGGCATTTGAAAAGTCAGATGCGGATTTTGTTTATTTTGACCGCAAATCTATGCCTGCGAATGAACGTGACCGGATTGGCAAGATCGTTGAAGAACTTGGATATGAGGTTTTGCGGGAGGGGGACATCAGGGAGATGAACGGGATTCCGTGGGAGTTCTGTAAACAGGTGCGTTTGAAGGCGAATGAGTTCTGTCCGGGTGGGCGTGCAAAACTTACGGATAGTATGAAAAATGAGATCAAAATGTTGAATTTACCGTGCAGGGGATGCAAGTGTCCTAAGGTCAAGGCTGCCAAGATCGATCGGGAATTGCTACAGGAAGCTGAAACAGTGGATAAGGAACGTATCAGGGCGTTTTTGGACAATCATAATATTGCATATCTTGAGCGTTCAAATGGAACGGTCTCACATGTGATTTTCAGCATCGATGACGAGTGTGCAAGGGCTGTGACGCATGAACTTACAAATGAATGCATTAAAATACTAAAAGAACAATATGAAATCGAATATATTCCCGATGAGAATATTTTATATATCATTGATAAAAAATTCAACCCTGCGCTTGCTCGTGAATTGGGCGTCCCTTCAGGTCCCATGTTTGGTGAACTTGCAAGTGGAAAGTCAGTCATAGTTAACGGGAATATTATCAAACCCGAAATGGTATATAAATCAAACACTAAAAAGATAGCATTAACAAATACAATTAATTTATAATACAATTGATTATTATCACTCTTGGAGGAAACACAGTATGAAATCCATCGTAGAAGAGGCATTGGCACGGTCTGCACAAGAGGGACATATACGTTCGAGTGTTCCTGTGCATGCAGATATCAATGCAGAGCTCGACGCACTGCTTGATGATTTGCAAACAAATATAAAAGTTATAGGATGTGGCGGCGGCGGTTCTAACAGCGCCCAGCGCATGAGGGATGAGGGTATTAAGGGCGCAGAGGTCATTGCCCTGAATACTGATGCTCAGCATCTTAGGCATGTTGAAGCTGATCATAAGATACTGATTGGCAGGAAAAAGACGAGAGGTCTTGGTGCAGGAAGTCTTCCACAGATAGGGGAAGATGCAGCACTTGAGAGTCTGGACGAAATTAATTCAGTTGTTGCAGGTTCAGATATGGTGTTCATTACTGCAGGACTTGGCGGCGGAACCGGAACCGGCTCAGCACCAATCGTTGCAGAGGCTGCACGGGATGCAGGTGCACTTACAATTGCAGTTGTTACATTACCATTTGGAGTTGAGGGACAGGTAAGGCGTACCAATGCCGAAGCCGGTCTTGAGAGACTACGAGATGTAGCTGATACAGTTATTGTTGTTCCAAACGACAAGCTTCTTGAGGTAGTGCCAAGATTGCCACTCCAGGCGGCATTTAAGGTATCCGATGAAGTGTTGATGAGGGCAGTTAAAGGTATCACAGAACTCATTACAAAACCAGGTTTGGTAAACCTTGATTTTGCTGATGTCAGGACAGTCATGCAGAATGGCGGTGTCGCTATGATCGGACTTGGTGAGGCAGATGGTGAGAATAAGGCGGTCGAATCCGTCCAAAAAGCACTCAGAAGCCCACTTCTTGATGTGGATATCTCAGGCGCAACATCAGCTCTTGTGAACGTTGTTGGTGGACCTGATATGACTATTTCAGAAGCTGAAAGTGTTGTACAGGAAGTTTACAGCCGCATTGATCCTAATGCAAGACTTATCTGGGGAGCACAGATCGATCCGGATTTGGAACATACGGTGCGCACGATGATCGTTGTCACGGGTGTGAAGTCACCACAGATATACGGGCACGGCGGTGCGAAAAACGTAACCCGCAGGTATGGTATCGATTTCGTAAAATGAAGAGGCTTTGCCTTTTCATTTTTTACATTGCCTATCAGGCATTGTTAATAATTGGGGGTATACTGTTGTTCAGTTTTTTCCAGGTATTCAATCGAAAGGTATTTTATGGTGTAAACTATTTAGTTTGCCCTACATTCTTATTTGATTGAAACACCAATCACGTTAGTTTGACATTATACATAATTAAAGAATAATCAATTTATCATGCAACCGGTTGTGAATAGTTTTGGCAGATGACAAATTTAATCTAAAAAATATAAAAGTCGGTAAGATTCTAAAATCTTACTTGAGGGTACTCAAGTTAACCAAGAAGCCGTCAAAGCAAGAATTCCTTATGATCGCAAAGGTTGCGGGTGTAGGTATCTTGTTAATTGGTTTTGTTGGTTTCATAATTTATTTGTTGCTAACAGAAGTTCCTAAGTGGATGTAATTATCATGAGTGAAGAATCTGTGAGCGAAGAATGTGCTATTTTTGTTGTCAAGACTACTGCAAACCAGGAGCGCTCTGTCGCTAATATGATGGCACAGATCGCAAGGAAGGAACATTTCGATATCAGGGCAATACTTGTTCCTGATGAACTGAAAGGTTACATACTTGTTGAAGCACCGGATTCCGGTATTGTTGACCTTACGATCCAAAATGTTGCACATGCGAGAACTGTTGTCAAAGGTCAGTCAAGTCTTGAGGAAGTTTCACATTTCCTTACTCCAAAACCTACAGTAACAGGAATAACTGAGGGTGCGATCATCGAGGTCATATCAGGTCCGTTCAAAGGCGAGAAGGCACGTGTTAAGCGGGTTGATGAGAGTCACGAGGAGATCACGGTTGAATTGTTCGATGCTGTTATACCAATACCTATAACTATTCGTGGAGATACAGTGAGGGTCCTCAAGAAAGAGGACAAAAATGCTTGAAAATTGATAGAATAACTTTTTCAGATACAGATGATACAGATTATTAATTTATTAAATATACAAACGGTGATACTAAAATGGCAAGTGTTGTTGAAGCATTAGTACAAGGCGGAAAAGCAAGTCCAGGGCCACCTCTCGGTCCGGCACTCGGTCCGCTTGGTGTGAACATTAAAGATGTTATAGATAAGATCAATTTAAAGACAAAAGATTTTATTGGAATGCAGGTTCCTGTTAAGATCTTTGTTGCTAACGATAAGAGTATAGAGATCGAGGTTGGAACACCACCAACGTCTGCACTTATCAAGAAAGAGATTGGAATTGAGAAAGGCTCTGGAGAATCTGGTACGGTTGTTGTCGGAGATCTGACCGTTCCACAGGCTGCAAAGATTGCACGTATGAAAAAGGACGATATCCTTTCATACGATCTTAAGGCTGCAGTGAAAGAAGTCATTGGCACATGTGTTCCAATGGGCGTCACTGTTGAAGGGGTCGATCCAAGAGAATGTCAGAGATCCATCGATGAAGGCAATTTCGATGAAGTGCTGGCAGCAGAAGAATGGTGATGTCTTTCAGTTGAAATTGAAACGTTACAACTTATAGTGTATTACTGCAGTATACAGTTAACCGATAGGTTTAAAAACAAGTGCTCTCCTATTGAAGAGCCCATGAGGACCAAACGGTCTTTATGACATCCGTAGTAGGCCGAAGCGGCTGTACCGGATCAAGCACAATCAAATGTGCTCTCTGGGTGTAGGATTCAATTTCTGCATGCAAACATATGTTTGTACACTACGGGAGGAGTAGAATGACAGAAGAAAATATAGGAAAAGCCGTAAAACAATTACTTGGCGATTCTCCAGAACGCAAATTCAGAGAAAGTGTGGATATTGCGATCAATTTGAAGAATCTGGACATGAGTCAGCCTAAGTTCAGAGTGGATGAAGTAGTTATACTTCCTAAAGGTCTTGGTAAATCCAGAAAGATCGCGGTTTTTGCAAAGGGTGATGTAGGGCTTAAGGCAAAGAGTGCCGGCGCTGATTATGTTCTCACTGATGAGGATATAGAAGAGCTGGGTTCTGACAAGTCAAAAGCACGAACTCTTGCAAATGAATGTGATTCTTTCATAGCGGAAGTCCAATATATGGCGCTCATTGGTAAATCACTTGGTGCAATTTTAGGACCAAGGGGCAAGATGCCAATTCCGCTCACGCCGGACAAGGATGTGGTGGAAATGATTAACACCACCAAGAACTCGATTCGCTTACGGTCAAAGGATAAATTGACATTCCACGTTGCAGTTGGCAGTCGTGAAATGAGTGAAGATGATCTTGTAGAGAACATTGAATCTGTGATAAGCAGATTAGAACGTTCTCTTGATAAGGGCAAACACAATTTCAAGTCGGTATATTTAACGACTACAATGGGCAAATCCGTGAGGGTGATATGATGGAAGAAGTACATCATACAGAACACATCCCTCAGTGGAAAAAGGATGAAGTTGAGGAGATTAAATCCCTCATTAAATCATACCCATTGTTTGGATTAATCGGCATCGAGGGCATTCCTGCAAAACAACTTCAGAGTATGAGAAGGGATCTTAAAGACATAGCTGTTTTAAAGGTGTCCAGAAATACTCTCGTTAAGCGGGCACTGGATGAATCTGGTGAAGATATCCAAAGAATGGTTGATTACATTGATGTGCAGACTGCACTGATATTCACAGATCAAAACCCATTCAAACTTTTTAAGTTGCTTGAACAGAGTAAGACCCCATCCCCAATAAAAGCAGGTGCAATCGCACCAAGGGATATTATTGTGGAAAAGGGTCCAACAAGTTTTCCACCAGGTCCTATATTGAGTGATATGCAAGGTGCAGGCATTCCTGCAGCAATCGATAAAGGTTCTGTTGTCATCAAGGAAACAAAGACTGTTGCAAAGGAAGGCGAGCGTGTCTCCCAGAAACTTGCAGTTATGTTGGCCAGACTTGAGATATTCCCTATGGAAGTAGGTTTGAATCTTAATGCGGTTTATGAAGCCGGTTCGATTTACACACCTGATGTACTGGTAATTGATGAGGCTAAATACTTCTCTGATTTCACAGTAGCAATACAGTATGCGTTTAACCTGTCAGTTAATGCAGCATACCCAACAAGCGCAACTATCGGCACTTTGATATCAAAGGCTGTTTCAGAATCACGCAATGTTGGTATCAATGCGACAGTGTTCGAACCAGAACTGATGGGAACTCTGATTGGTAAAGCAAATTCACAGATGCTATCTGTTGCATCGATTGCTTCGAGCAACAATGAAGATGCAGTTGACGATGAACTCAAAGCAGTTCTTGGCGCAGCAGCAACTACAGCAGCGGTTATTGAAACCGTAGCAGCAGAAGAACCTGTAGAAGAAGAGAAGGAAGAAGAAGCGGAAGAGAGCGGAATGGCCGGTCTTGGAGCACTTTTTGGATAATAATATTTAATAAATTAATTAAACAAGGTGATTTGCGATGGAATACATATATGCAGCACTCTTATTACACAACGCTGGAAAAGATATTACAGACGAAACAGTTACTGCTGTTCTTACAGCAGCAGGTACCGAAGTTAACGAAAACCGTGCAAAAGCACTCGTTGCAGCACTCGATGGCGTAGACATCGAAGAAGCAATGGCAAAAGCAGCATTTGCAGCAGCACCTGCGGCAGTATCTGCAGCAGCACCTGTAGCAGCGGTTGCAGTTGTTGAAGAAGAAGAGGAAGAAGAAGCAGTAGAAGCGAGCGGAATGGCCGGTCTCGGTGCACTCTTTGGATAAACACATCAAATATCGCCTGCATCAGTTGCAGGCACCCATTTTTTTTAGGTTATTTTTTTAAATTATTGCGCTTTAACCATTGAGTCTTGGCTTTGTAGTGCCGCCACAAAAACCTTAAGTCTATGCAACAATTGTTTGTTTAGATGAACAATTCACTAAAAGATGAGATCCTTGGGATGTGTTCCCAATTGGATGTTTCAATGGTGGGGATCGCACCTGTGGAGCGATGGGCTACGCCATTGTTTGAGCCGTGGATACCGGAACAATTCCACCCGCAGAATATTTTTCCTGAAGCGGTTTCTGTTATTGTCATTGGTTTGCCAGTCACTTTGCCGGTAATTGAGACCACCCCTTCCATCTATTATCATGAACTTTATCGAACCATCAATATCATGCTTGATCAGTATGGTTACAGGATATCGAATTTCCTGAACAGGAAAGGACATCCTTCGGTTTTTGTTCCAAGGGATGGATACGGGGATATCAGTGTGCTGATCAATGAACCGACCGCATTTTTTTCACATAGGCACGCGGCTTTCCTTGCAGGTCTTGGATGTTTTGGGGTTAACAACATGCTGCTTACAAAAGAATATGGTCCAAGGGTGAGGTTCACTTCTATCCTCACGTCTGCTAAATTGCCTACAGACTCTGTTATGGAAGATGATCTATGCACAAGGTGCATGGTTTGCGTCCGCTGTTGTCCGGTTGGTGCGATCGATAAAAAGGATTATCCCGAAGGCATCATACGCAAGGATCTTTGTTCAAAGTATAGTGAGAAATTGCGAAACCGTTTCATTTCACCATGTGGAGTGTGTATAAAAGTGTGTCCTGTTGGTGAGGATAGGAAACATTACGGCAGGGAAGACACTTCCATCTACACAGATCGTGATAAATATCGTGTAAACCATGAAGCGTGGGAACATGTGCGGCGGTATGGTGGGAAGTGAGCGTAAATCACCATTATCCTAATATTTAACATTGCATCGAGATTTCTTGTGTCATTTTTTAATCTTCGATCGTATATCTTTGGCTATGTGGTGTTGCCACAAAAACCTTAAGTCTATGCAATAATTGTTTGTTTATATGAACAATTCCGCCCGCAGAATATTTATCCTGAAGCGGTTTTTGTTATTGTCATCGGTTATACCCCACATGCAACCGCTCTTTCATTTGTGACTTATAATGTGTTTGTTATGTTTTATTTCATGTGATATTACGTTTTGGTGATAAAAAACTCTAATTCTATCAATTAACTTGGTTACATAATCCCATAATTAGACACAATGAGAAAAAACCAACTCATCTCTTTATTAATAGTTAAAATGATTACATATAAACAATAATTAAAATTAATCATAAATATTGAGGAATATAATCAATGACAAACAAAAAATATTCTAATGAAAATGCTAGATGGAGCACTAGAATTACTGTTGATGGGAACGTAACCCTTGGTGATGTCAGCGGTCAATTTGCGATTGGGAAAAATATTACACAAACTCAATCTATATCTATAACTGACCTAAATGATCTTAGAACAAGTCTGTTTGATTTTCAAAATGGGCTTGTTAAATTAGATTTTCCTGCTGAAGACAAAGATATTGTTAAAGGTGACATAAACGGTGCCATTAAAGAAGCTAAAAAGGATAAGCCTGTTTTATCAAAAATCAAAGATAGGTTTGAAAACATCATCAGTACTCTTAAAGAAACTGGAACTGTTATCAAAGACATTTCAGAGATTTGCGAACCTGCTAAAAAAATAGCGAAATTAATTGGCATAAGCACCTCATTTTTTGTTTAATAAAAAGAGCTTAAAATGACATCTATTGACCATTCAGCTCCCAAAATATATGTTGGCGGAAATTTCGAAATAGGAGATACTTCTGGTCAAACAGCCGTAGGTGAAAATATAACACAATATCAAGATTGTACTTTTGTACTTTCTGATGGAACAACTCTCCTTGGAAGGTCATGGTTATATGACCACGGATTCAAACCTGCCATTAATCCAGACAATATATTTGGTAGGGAAGAAGAGATGGAAAAAATAGATTTTTCTTTTAAAAAGAACTCTTCTTTGGCTATTACGGGTATTAGTGGTACTGGAAAATCCACTTTGGCAAGCATGTATGTTGATAGAGTGGAAAAAATGGGAGAATTTGCAGGTATATATTGGCGCAAAGTGGATGAAACCACTAATTTCATTGATATAGTGGCCAGTTTTTTCATAGCTATCGGCAAGCCAATTAAAAACCTTGAGATGTACAAAATAATTAATGATCAGGTTAACCTATTTTTTAGGGAATTAAACTCAGCACCATACTTTTTAATTCTTGATAATTTAGAGACTATTCTTGACTCTCAAACTAATAAACCATTAAAACCCGGTTTCTCCGAGTTCATCGAAAAAGCAAAAGAAAATGCTGATAGAAGCAAATTTCTGTTTATAAGCTGGGAATGCCCTGCAAGTGAACGTGGGATCAGACCGACATTCCATACAATAGGGGGCTTGAATCAATCAGCTGCCATCAAACTTTTAAGGCAAAGAGGTCTAACCGAGCCTGATGATGAATTTAAAAAAGTTATCACACTTTCTGGTGGCCACCCCCTTGCACTAATTCTCTTGGTGCAACTAATTGAAGAAGGTGCAAATACACTTTCAGGCATTCTGAATGATGACACATTGTGGATTGGAGAATACGGTGAGGTTGCAGAGAATATTCTGAATAAAGTCTACGAGAAAAGACTTGACGATGATGAACGTAAACTTCTTCAATATGTATCAATTTACAGGAAACCAGTCCCTTCAAAAGCAATCGTTATGGTAGCCAATGACTCATACTGGACTGAAGATATTGTTAAAAGAACAGGATTACGTTTAACTCGAAAATCATTGCTGCATAAAAGCGGGGAAAATTACTGGGAAGAATCACCGGTAGTGAATTACGCTTATGGCAAACTTGCTGATACAATCGAACGACACAAATTTGCCTATCAGTACTATTTTTCAGTTCGCATACCAGAAATAATTACAAGTAAAGTTGACGTTCAGTCATTGATTGAAGCACATTATCATGCCTGCATTGCCAAAGAATATAATATGGCGGGGCATATTGTTTTTGATACAAATCTGCATGAATACCTTGATCTGTGGGGAGATTACAAAACATTGGTCGATATTTTCTTAGGGATGTTACCTGATGATACTCTTCGGGATGAACCTCTCTTAAGCATAGATCTTCATATCCCAGTTCTCATACAAATTGGTTACACTTTAATTTATATGTTTGAATTCGAAAAAGCTATTGAATATATTAAAAATGCATTAGATATTGCGTTAAAATATGATTATGATACAGATAAAGATATTGCTTTAGGACACTTAGGTCGGGCTTATAGACATCTGAATAAATATGAAAAAGCCATGGAATATTACAAAAAAGCACTTGATATTTCAAAAGAAAAA
>JAUSPM010000034.1 GCA_030655675.1 Methanosarcinaceae archaeon
CTCATAGATGGAAATTCTCAGCAATTTATTCATATGAAGCGTTGATAAAAAATGCCAGCCAAATAACAATATCAGAATAAGAACAAAAACAATACCCATTATAATTGCTACACCTTCAATACTCCAATAAGATTCAGGTACACCTACCGTACCCCCAAAATCTTCCTGTGCAAGAACAGATTGTATTGAGAATTGGAATATGAGTAAGACCAATAATGATAAGAATAAAACCTTGTGAATTGGGCGAAAAAATCCCTTATTGAGCATTGTCATGGTCTTTGTTTCCGCACATATCATTAAAAAATTAACTATCTATGCACACCTTATGAAAATAGCGTTATTACTTAATAATTTTCATTTAATTTATATGTATTCAATTAATACGTATTTAATTGATATTATATAAAGACCAAATACTAATATTCTTCTGCCTTTATCAAAGTCACCCAGAATACACTCCCCTGCCCAGCAGGATTATCCTCAACTCCAACATCGCCCCCATGCAGGTCAATGATCCTCTTGACAATCGCAAGACCGAGTCCGGATCCCTTTACACCGCCTTTGCCCACGCGCTTAAATCGCGTAAATATCTTTGGCTTATCTTCATTAGAAATACCATCCCCAAAGTCAGTTACTTTCACCTTCCATTTTTCGCCTGAATCAAGAATATCTATAATAATACGACTTTCATTTGGACTATATTTGATAGCATTGGACAAAAGATTTGCAAAGACTTCCTCGATCATCGGATTCACATTTGCCAAATATTTCCCTTCCGCTGCAAAATCAAGTTTGATCTTTTTTTCGTAAAGTATCGGCCCAAAATCTTCAACAACATCTTTAAAGATCGTAGCAATATCATAAACATCAAAAACAAACTCATCAGTAGACTCTAATTTTGCAAATTTAGCTGCCGATTCAATAAGATTTATCAACCTATTATTATTCTGCTCGATCTTTTGAAGTACATGCAGTTTTTTTTCATTTTTTTCCATCCCAAGCAGTACTTCAGTAAAACCTTTTACAATGCCTGCAGGATTTAAAAGATCATGACGCAAAATGTCTGTGAACAAATCTTTAAATTCATTCGAATGTTCAAGTTTCTCTGCATATCTTTTAAGAGCCTCTTCCGCCTGCTTACGCTTTGTAATATTCTCAATTTGCGAAATAAAGTACATAGGTTCGCCATCCGGATATCTCACAAGGGATGAGGAGAGGTTGCCCCATACAATACCGCCATCTTTTTTGATGTAGCGTTTCTCCATCTGATAGGTATAAATTATTCCTTCAAGCATCTGGCCCATATATCCAAGATTATAATCGAGATCGTCTTTGTGTGTAATGGTCTGGAAATCAATTGCAAGCAATTCTTGTTCTGTATACCCCACCATCTCACACAATGCATGATTGACTTTTAGCCACCTTCCGTCCGTGCCCATTAATCCCATACCAATTGCAGACTGCTCAAACGATAATCTGAAACGCTCTTCACTCTCACGCAAAGCATCTTCAGCCTTCTTTCGCTTAGTAATATCGATGCCCTGTGCAATGGTAGATAAAACTGTAGTTCCATCTTCGTCATAGAGGTTAGCAGAATTCCATAATGTCAACCTAATAGTTCCATCTTTTCGAAGGATTGGAATTTCTACAGATTCCCAATATTCACCACTTAACGTACGTTCAATCTCAGTCAATGTTTTCTGCATACTTGAATCCGGAAAAAGTATGTTTAGTTTTTTATAGATCAACTCATCAGAAGAATAGCCCGTAAGACGCTCAAAGGCATGATTGACCCTTGTGATCTTAAATTCAGGATTCCATACAATAAATGGAGCATTGCTATAATCAATTAATTTTTCCAGATAATCACGAGTTTCACGCAGTGCTTTTTCAGTTTGTTTGATCTCAGTCATATCACGGCTTGATTCGATTATCTGGATTACGTTTCCATTTTTATCAAAAATCGGAGTTGCAACGATATCAACAATTGATTCATCTCCATACCGATCATAGTGTGCATGAATAACCCTTTGCGACTTTTTTGTGTTGACAACTAGTTGAAGTGGACAAGGGTGATCATTTTTACTACATGGAGTATCCCTTTGATGATTGAACTGATAGCATGACATCGATTTTTCAACAGGATTCTCACAATTATTAAAATCCTGAGATGTATCATTTGCAAGTAATATTTTGTAATCGCTTACATCGATCACAATTGTTGGATCACCGATACTGTTTATTATGGTCTGTATGAAATCCCTCGAATTTTTCAGCAACATTTCACTTTGCTTAAGCGATCTAAATAGAAGATCATAAGGTTTGGTCAGGGCTTTTTCAATAATAGCCTTATAGATAAGATAGTATGAGATTAACCTCAAAAAGTGCCCTGCCAGATTTGAAAAGCCATATACACTGATATAAGATATAAATGTCAATTCAGCAAACACATTCACTATAAGAGCTGCGACCAAAAAATAAAGCACTTCTGTATCAAACTTACTGCGCTTTTGAAATAGCAAATAAATAGAAAATAGTAGAATAATGGAAATTACGTATTCACTCACTATTTTGAACGCTGTCAATCCCACTCCCTCAATAAAACAATCCGGGAAAATGTTCCAATAGAATATGGATGCCAGCAAAATACTTACAACGATAGCATATCCAGATAAAACAAAACTCATCTTCAGCTTACGACCAATGAGAAAAGGAGCAATGAAAAAAGTTAAACTTTCCACATATCGCGTAGCAATCCACAATTGTGTTGGTAAATTAGAATCATATCCAATAAACACACCCATACCTTTGTAAGCGAGTGTATGGAGCAGGGTCATTACAGCAATGAACAGATATGCAATGCCTACAAAAACAAAATAATTGTTGTCTATAAAACGACGTGAATGCCAGGCAATGATAGAAATACTGACAATCACAATGATCCCAAGTATTTCGACAATACTGTGAAACAGAAGGTAACTATAAATGCTTGTCATGTACAAGCCTAAGAGAAGTGCTGTGCCAAGTATGACCTCAATTAACCTAATGTAACCGCTTGTGAATGAATTCTGGTCACTATTATCACTACCTGGATTAATTGTTGAATTATTATCACTATCTTTATTGCCATCCAGATTATGATTTGGTGTGATGGACATTTATTCTCCCCATATAATCCTACCCATTAAATCATAGTCAATGATAATATTAGACTATGTTGCTTAATTTTTAATTGTTTTTAGGCAACGTAAAATGAATCGTTGTCCCAACCCCTTCTTCACTCTCAGCCCATATTCTCCCCTTGTGTGCTTCGACTATAAGTTTGCTGATATGCAAACCCAATCCCGTCCCCCCATATCTGCGTTTTGTAGAAGCATCGCCTTGATAGAATCTCTCAAATAAATTGCCAATTATCTCTTGAGAGATACCAATACCTGTATCACTCACCGTAACATGCAGGTTAACATCATCCTCGTATGCCGTTATCGTAATTTCACCGGATGGTGTGAATTTAATTGCATTACCGATCAGATTTACCATAACCTGCATCATTCGATCTTCATCTGCCAGAATAAGAGGTAAATTATCAGACAATTCCTTTTTGAGATTTAAATTATTCCTCTTGATCTGTGGAAGCATATCTAAAACTGATCTTTCGATCACATCAGCGATCTGGATAGGTTTGAATATATATTGTATCCTTCCAGCCCCTTCAATACTCAAATACAATATCGAATTGATCAAACGTTCAAGCCTGTCAGCATTACGTATAACAGTATCCAAAGCTTTTTTCTGCTTCTCATTCAATGCACCTAACGTTTCAGCTCTTATTACCTCACTATAACCTTCAATTGAAACAAGGGGTGTTTTAAGTTCATGACTTACGTTGGATAAGAACTCATCCTTCATTTTATCAAGAGATTTTAATTCTTCGTAGGCTTTTTTCGTCTCTTCAAACAAACGTATATTTTCAACTACAATTCCAACCTGATTACCGATAGATAACAGCAGGCGCATATCTTCTATGCTGATCTCGCGCTCTAACGGATACGACAAAGTGATAAATCCAACGACTTTTTCCCGCGAATATAACTGGAAGATCACAACTTTATCAATACCATATTCTGCTGTCTTAACCATTTCTTCACCATAAGGCATCTCTTGTGTGATAATAGGCTCTTGCGATTTTATAATTTCGGCAACAAAAGGACTGGAAAGCGGCATACTACGAATCTTTCTTACAAATTCATCTGGAAGACCCTGCTGTACATGTAGAACAGCTTCACCGGCATCTTCGTCTATTAGATATATCTCACCAACTGCGATCTTAAGAAAATCGAGTGTATTCTTAAGAATTCCGTTTAAAACTTCGTCAAGTTCAAAAGATCGAGTTGCAATTGTTGCGATAGAGTACATAATAGAAAGGTTGCGGTTTATCTCAAGTGTCTCATTTTTGGATGAGATCAGATCATCCATTGTATTCTGTAGATCAGTTGCCATTATATTGAATGAGTCGGCAAGTTTTCCGATCTCATCTTTTGTTCCGACCTCGATTTTCTCAAATTCACCTTTAGATATGGCTTCTGTACCCCGGATCAAGTTATTAATAGGTTTAGTAATAGTTCTAGAAAAATAACGAGATATGAACATGGAAAGTATGAAACCTGATAACAGGTAGAAAAGATATATTCCCAGTATCCTGAGTCCAGCATCGATATATGGCTGGTCCAGAATTCCCACATACAGCATACCTATGATTTCACCGTCAAAGTTCTTTATAGGTTTATAGGCAGTAACATACCATGTATTTACTACAAAGGCCCGGTCTTTCCAGTATCTTCCACCTTCAAGCACTGCTTCACTAACTTCCTGGGACACCCGGGTAGTTATTGCCCGCTCTCCTGTGTCAGTGAGAACATTTGTAGAGATCCTGAAATCTTCCTGGAAGATAGTAGTCGTGCCCATGTCCCTGCCGCCATAGATCTTGTCCTTGTACAAAGCATTCTTTATCTCATCCACGATCTTATAATCACGATTTATCAGATCAGCACCGTACAGTACGCCGATCACATTGCCGTTGTCGTCATAGACGGGTGCGGCCGCAATTAATACCATACCCGATGTCGATTTGTTCTCAGGTCTTGGTTTTGCTTTAGGAGTGGGAGTAAATTCCATATATGCCTGATCAGCCAGTGATCTATTCTCCTTTAACAATTCTTCACGTGTTATTATTTCGACGGACGATACTGTCGTACCGGTCAATGCAAGAGAAATAAAATCGTTGTCTGCCATGGAGTCGCCAAATAGTGCAGGATTTCTTGCCCGTGCCACAACAATACCATTGTTATCGGTAACAGTGAGGATATCAATTTTATCACTGAACATTTCATAATAGATATCATCAAGATTCTGGCGAAGCATTTCAGAATTATTCGAGATCATTGAATCACGTATACGCGAAAAACCTGAAGTATAAACTAC
>JAUSPM010000035.1 GCA_030655675.1 Methanosarcinaceae archaeon
AAAAATGGATGATTCTGCACAATTGATCCTAATAGCCGGATTCACAATAGGACTTGCGATTGTAGTTTCAACTATCATGCTAAACAATATCATCTTTGCAAGCAACATGGCATCAGAATCGAGTATTGATGCAAACCGTTATTATGTTTCAAATGCCATGCAGATGTCATCGGATGCATTTGGTGGTGCATATGGTAATGCAACAAAGGACCAAGCACAATTCAATGAAACACTTTTCAACCAGTACATGTTCAGTTACAACCAAAAGGCTGCATCTATGTACGCACTTTCAGGCATATCATTTAATGTTCAAAATAGTACTTTTTATGATGGTTATTTTACAGAGAACGGACTTTCGGATGGCAACCCAGATTGGGTCGTCATGGCGGGAATAAATACGACAGATCACTTTTTGATCGAGATTAACGATATAAGTGTTCTTGGAAATGCTACTAATGCGTTTACTGTTCAGGCTATTAATCAATCAAATGTAACAGTTTGGTCAATTAAGTTGTATAATGATAGTGAAAATGTAAATAGTACTGTTTTTAACCAATCAATGGCGATAGTTGGGGGGGAAACAACAAACATTAACTCATTTAATATAACAAATAATTCAATTTATCATCTTGAATATTACACTGCAAGCGAGACATATAAGTTAAAGTTCCTGAATGGTACCAATGCTGTCGGGTATTTTACAATATCGGGAAACCGGACTGATGATACGTCATTTTCACGGACAAGACACTGGATGACAAATGCCACCATTAGCACATCTTCAGGAAAGACAAGAATTAATATATCGACACCGATTTCTATTCCATAGGAGTTGTCATGAAAAGAGATATCTTAAACGATGATAATGCAGTATCCATATCAATTGGGTTCATATTGACATTTACAATAACGGTCATCGCTTTTTTGATGATAATGCAGACATTCTATGGTATGCTTTACCAGGCTGAACATACGGTGTTACGAGAGGAGTTTGAGATACATGGTAATGATATTGCGGTTCAACTCACAAACATTGATACGATCGTTAATGTCACTCTAAGTTCAGGGGGTAGCGTTGGTGAGATACGTTATGACGTGTCTTTACCTGATAAGATCGCGGGCAGTTATTATTCGGTTGAGTTCTCAAATGACACAAATGAGATTATATTTGGATCCGACGATCGGCTGGAAACAATATCCAAGATCCCTTATATTACCCAGACAACCAATGTTTCATCAACAAAGATATACAGTGCTGCAGGTGAGCATTATTTATTATACAATCCATCGACTAATTTAATTGAAGTGTACTAAGATGTTACTAATGGTATAGACGATATATAAAAACAGGAAATGATCCGGACGCATGAAATTGACCAGAATTCTAAGATCGGAAGATGCAGTTTCAGAAGTTGTTGATTTTAGCATTATACTTGGAATAATGCTCTTAGCAGTTGCTGTGATCGGAGTTGCAGGTTTCCCGCTTGTAGATCACATGCAGGAATCAGGTCATGCAGAAAATGTCAGACAGAGTTTCATAGTTCTTACGGCGAATATCAACAAGATCGTGTTTGGTGCTGCACCTTCGCAGTCTGTTGAACTGAAGTTATACGGTGGCCTTCTTTCAGTAACGGGGGACAGTGCTATCAATGTGACTGTACGGGCATGGAATGAATCAAATTCGACTATTGAATCCTATACGTTCGAGAGGCAGATGCGAATGATCCAGAATGAGTACGAAGATCGTTTTATCTGTTATGAGAATACCGGTACATGGGTGCAGTATCCAATAGGCGATGCTTTGATGGTGTCGCAACCTCGTTTTGTATTGCATGATGGTGTATTCACAATACCTGCGGTGATGATATCTGGTTCAACAGGCATATCCGGAGTAGGGCTTGTGCGTGTTACGTCTGATGGTGGTGTGGCTTCTGTGTATAGTTATTATAATGTATCGCAGGTGGATATTACAATTAAAAGTAAGTATTACAAGGGATGGGAGAGATATCTGAATGATACAGATGATTTGGGAATGAATTTTGTGGGTTTTGATCATACAAATACAACCGTGCATTTGCAAAAGATATATTCTCCTGATAATATTGATGTGCATATCATTTATTCTCCGATGAGCGTTACGGTTGATTAATTGTATTATATAAAAAAAGGAAACATGGTGTATGAAATATGAACTTGAAACTGTTTAAGTCTGAAAGTGCGGTTTCGCCTGTTATTGGAATTATAATCATATTAGGTTTGACTATACTTTCGATCAGTTCAATGTTGATCTATAGTGTTCCCACACTTGACGGATTGGAAGATATGGCAAAAGCACAAAAAGTTGAGCAGGCTTTTACTGTTTTCGACTCAAGAACAAGTAAGGTGGCTCTTGGTGAATCTCCTATCCAGACCACGTATGTTTCACTTATGGGTGGCACTATTAATGTCAATGGTGATCAGGATGCATATAACGAGAGTAAGATAGTTATTGTCACTGTTGACATTAGTAATCCCATCTATGCCTCTTTTGATCAATATAGGTGGCGGGGTTGGGAGCCTTATGTGGGTGTAGGAAATTTTGATGAATTTAATTGTTCACTTGGAAGTATAGAATATAGTCTTGATGATCGTATCATAGCATACGAGGGTGGCGGTGTGTGGTCAAAATATCCAACAGGCAGCACAATTATGATCTCACCTCCTGAATTCCATTACAATGGTGAAACGCTTACTCTTCCACTTATGAAGATAAATGGAAGGTCCGGTGTGAGCGGTACCGGTGATGTGGGTGTTTCTATCAGTTCGAACAATATGCCGATTGTGCTATATCCAACTACTGGTAACAGGGTCAATCCACTTGGAGCGGATAAGATTATTATCTACATAAAGAGCGAATATTATGATGCATGGGCTAATTATGCAAATAGTCAGACATATACCAGTGCAACTGTGGATGCTGCAAATAATACTGCTATTATCGAACTGGATGTAATTCCGCCAATGGGGGAATCAACATTGACAGATGCTTTTAAAGTTGGGATACTCAATTCTACAATATCTTCACCAATCTATAACTTTTCCTTTAATTTTGTTGCCAGTGGTGCTCAAGGGCTGAATCCTTCCAATTATGATATATCTGCATCATCTGGAACTAAAACATTGACTTACACATTAGATAAGACAGCAGGATTGAGACTTGATGTTGAATATAAGGATACTGCTGCTGGTTCTGAATATATAGAACGCTGGTCAAATACTGGTCCAATTACAGTAACAGGGGACCCTGAAACAGCGACGGTTGATTTTTTGTCTGAGACTTATATTATGAAATATAGCGACGGCAATTCCAATGATGCTTATGCTGAACCTGATTTCTCATGGGGTCCGATCGGTGAACTAAGTACGCTGCCTGACCTCATAATAGATGATACTAATAATCAATCCACCTCATTAAACAACCTTACCCAACACTACATGAAACTTCTTACGATGGACGGTTCGGTCATATTCAGTATCGATGGGGGGCCGCAGGACCCTGTTGATTATGAAGAATCAACGCTCACTCTGTATTATCATGGCATGCCCGGAGCTATCACATATTTGCATATTACAAAAAATGAACTTGATGCGGCTGTAACTATTTGATTAGTTTGCAGCCAGCATCATGTTTTAACAAAAAAAATTCCGTTTATTCGATCTCACCAGCAATTGCAGTTGGTGCTTCTTCTATATAGCTGGAAGCTGCAAGTGTGTAGCATATTGTGGTATATGGCAGTATCAATACAAAAGCAAAAGGTATTGAGCCTCCGATCGCATTTAGAACGACAATTATCACGAATAGGATAAGTGTGTCCTTAAAATTCTTTTTACCTATGTTGATGCTCTCTTTTATTGCATCTATTCCACCGTAGTCCCTCAGGACCAGGAGCGGAAGCGCATATATTAGCAAAATTGATAATATTATTCCCGGGATTATTAAAAAGATATAACCTATTGTTATAATCACAACAGCTGCTATTACAAATACCCAGCTTCGTATGAAGTTGTTGAATCCTTCGAATACGTCATTTATCTCTACAGTTTCACCTTTCATTCCTCTTACTGCCATATAGGTCAAGCCATAAACCAATGGGGCAATGGTGATTATAAATATTGATCCTATAGCTACTATCAAAGTGCCTATGATGAAGGCTACGATATTGTTCTTGAATATGTTCCATGAATTTGTCATTATGGTTTCAATTTGCATGAAATACCACCTCATTAAATTTGAGTGTGGTCAACATATATTAATTCTTTTACAACATGGTTGGATTCGATGTTTTATTATTGATGCTACTACAAGACCATTGGCATCTATACATTTTTATAAAAATAGAGGGAAATAATTATCAATTAAAAAACAGATTTTGAATATGTTTCATTATTGTTTTGAATGCATACTCTCGTGGGCAATAATATAAAAAGAATACCCCACTCCACTAACCCGTTTGTTTAACATACCCCTATGCTAAACAATATGTATGTTGTGCAACTACTATGTACGTAGTAGCATCAATATATACAGTGGTGTGAATAAAATACTACTACTAATTAAGAGATTATATCACTTTATTATAACATTAATCTCTTTATAATAGGTAAATTTGGATATAATTTGAAAAAATAGATTTATTCAGTATTTAAATCTAATATACTTATGCATTAAAAGTTTTCATACCTATTGTGGCATGAAAACACTTAATACTCAGTAGCACTCTAATACCATTTGGATAATCAATTACTACTAAAGTAGTACGGAATTAGATTACAATGTTAATTCGAAAGAACATATCACTGGATGAAAAATATCTGAAAAAATTGCAACCACTTATGGATGTAAATGGTGGTAATTTAAGCGCAGCCATACGTGATACGATCGAACTAACAGATGTTGCATTGCAAAACCATGGGACTATTGAAGAATCCATTGTTGCTTTGAACACTCCTGTTGCTTCTCCTGCCAGATTTGATGACTTGCTTGAAAACGGTGAACATCTCATAATAAATCGAACGGCACTGAAGTGGTTGATAAAAAACAGCAGTGGGTGTCTTATAGATGAGGAACTTGTTGATGAGCTCATAAATCCATTCTCAATTCAGACAATGATGGAACTTGATATATATCTCAACAATCTAAGTCAGGAATTTGGATGGGGAATAGAAGTATCAATATTTTGTATGGATCCTATTGACCCGGATACTGCAACAATTACATTTTCAAATGGTGACTCTTATCTCAGGGATTTTTTTGCAGAACACATTGCATTGTTTTTAGCAAAATGGAAGCAACTAGACATCGATGACCTTTATCGTAGGTCAAAATCAATAAGGATCGATTTTAAAAAGTCCACCGTTGTTCCAGATGAGGTGCCATCAGGTATAATGAAGCATTTTGGTCATCTTGATCCACTTCACAAGGAACTTCACAAAAAGGAAGTATTTTGGGTTGGACTTGTAAATGCTTACAAAACAACAGGTTACAATATGGTAGCCATCCCAAAGAACCATTTTGAGTCCATTGCAGCTGGTGATGTGCCGGATGGCACCACCGTATTTGAGAAAGTTACTAACCATCCGATCGAGGATATTCCGCTTTCTGAACTGCTGGTGCTATTTAAAAGGATTTTCTCGGTATCACAGATCGTGAACAACATTGAGATACATTTGGAACCTGGTAATGAATCTGTAAAGATCCAGCATGATTATAGGGATGAAAAAACCATTATGAAATTAATTCAATATTTCACTAATATTTTTGAAGCGAACGGACATAAGTTCGATGTCACACATTCAAGCAGTTTAATGATCTTCAAACGTCAGGCTTCAGAGTTAAAATTGTGATATAATAAATTCAGATGTTTTTTGTGTCTGATTTTCGCACTAGATTATAACCATACGCCCTGTCGTATCGTATTTTGTAAATCCTGTCGCATCAACTGATGGGTATGTGTCGATAAGACAAATATCAAAAGCATCAACTTCTTCCAAATTCAGAAGTTTCCTGAAGTCTCCATGGAACACATCGATCACAATGCCATTCCCTTTAGCCTGTGCAACTTGGATTGGTTCATCTCCAATATCCGGCAACGTTGATATGTCCACAAACTTTTCAAGTTCAACTTCCAATATTTCTTTGTTTACTTCGATATTGATCAGTGTATTCTCAATAGCAGTCCGCCATGCATCGTTCAATATCACATGTTCTGCACCTGCAAGCACACACATAAGCCCAAGGGTCCCGGGTCCGCAAAATCCATCGACCACGGTCTTTCTTGTCAGGTGTCCTTGCATGTATAACCTTTCAAGAACTTGCATTTTCGCGGGCGATTCGCGTCCAAATTCGATGTGTATCTTTGACTGGCTTTTGTAGATACACAGTTCTCCAAAACTTGATGCTACCACATCACATCGCACATCGCATCCTGCGAGTAACTCATAAGTATGCGGTTCACTATCCGTATCCAGAATTCCCACGCTCTGCGTAGGAGTTCCAACTCTTTTTATCACGCCTTTGATCTCAGGAATGTCTATAAGTTTCTCTGCAACCAGCGGGTCAATATTATCCGCGATCAAAATAAGATCGTTATTTTTAAGTCGAGGTGCAAATGCGAGCGGACATCCGATGGCTATCAAAGGTGTTCCCACATCAAAGAGGCGTGCCTCCTTGCTTCGACATCCATATTCAATCATCACTGCCAGCGCTTCTACCATAACGATATCAAGATGGCGTGCTCCACAGTTGTTGCATGGTGTGTTGTCATATCCCTCCTCCTCGATGATCCTAAATGGCGCATCTTTTTTGAGTTTAGGGTCAGGCGGACAACTGTTACATGCCATGTATAATGTATAGAGATTATCCAGAATGTTCCCGGCTGGTTCTATACATTCAGAACCACCACAGGTGGGGCAGGATATCGATGTTGATTCGGTCGATGTGGTCGATGTGGTCGCTACGGTCACCAGGGTCATATCTGTAAAGGATAAGTTATAATATATAGGGATTCTTATCGTACTTACATGACAGACGTTATGCTGATTTGGGATACTCCACTGCTTTTTGAGAAACTGTTTGTAGATAATGATCTCAAATGCCAGCGCATATTGTCACAAGCAGTTGGGACACCATTTTTACCATCCTGCAAATGTATAATTATCCCGACAGGTTTCGCGAACCCTGATTATACGAAGATACGCCCGGGCATCGAGCGAAACGGAAGGGCATTTGAAAAATTTGTGAAAAACGGCGGCATACTTGTGATTTTTGGACCAATGGTTTCGGAATATCACTACGATTGGTTGCCGATGAAACTGACTTATATGCAAGAACACGGCTCGACCCTTGTTCAAAAAGTTGATGAACACGGTGCGCAGTCTATCATGCCGGATGGTGACATTGAGATGTCGATCGAATGTGATGGTTATTTTTCAGAAACCGATGCCGATGTATTGCTAAACAACAGTGATGGAAAACCGATCATGGTTGCCAAAGATACTGGAGACGGGATTATTATTGCAACTACGATCCACGAATTTCCGTCGGCTGATTTTCTTTCATGGGTCATGAGCCGCGCAAAAATGTCAAGGATATAAAGCAGGTTTAGTGGACAAAAATGTTTAGAAATATTATTTGTCAGCCATTTATATACTTTTTTTGTATTTGTTTAGCTGGTATAAAGTTGTGTTGTAGCGTTGCGGATTAATGAGTTGTAAATAAAAAGACACTACCACACGCGCGTAGCGCGGCGCGGTCCTTCACCACTGCCCTGAATACACATCGAAGTTTCAATCACTGTCAACATATCTGTTTTTGTATGGATTGCTATACATAAAAACTGCGTATTTTGTGAATGCGAACGGATGGTAGGTATGGAACGTGCCGCCTGGCGGCGGTCGCATTGTTTTTACCCAAGTTTGACAGTTGCTACTCTTTCTTGAAGAGAATGTATTCTCATTTGCCTTGAAATCCCTCAATTTTGTCAGGAAAACCCTTTTGACAGTTTAAAATTAATCAACTAAAAATCTACGTAATTCCCTGTTTTCCCCTCAAAATCAGTGTATTCATTGGGTCAAAATTCGCATAGATGAAATTTTTCGAGCCACTTTTCATGTAATCTACGGTAACTGTCAAATTCAATAAGCTTTTTTTGATGAATTTTGTTGACTTATGCTTCAGTTCATCGAACTTCTTCATATACTGCTTTTGGTATCGAAATATCGCCAAGATCGGATAATATATCCAGCATACCAATTGCAGAAAAAAAGATCAAGGGTGATGAATTACTGACGATCTTCATCAAATAAACCTAAGCGTTTTGCAGTTTCGATATCCTCTTCCAATTCTGCTACGCCGTAATTTAATGGTACGTTTGAATCTTTCATAATACCCAACATCTCAACCAGATTCATTTCAAGCAGATCTGCCATTTTACCGAGTGAGATCTTCCCTTCTCTATAAAGTTCCAGCAGAAAGTTTTTTTTCACAAAATATTCTACACGATCCTTTCCTATGCCCTGTGAATACAATATGTCACCCGGCAAGTGTATTTCAGTTGTGACCATTTTCAGTTCTGCGCCCATTTCCATCATAACTTGTTTGATGTCCATTTATTATAAACATTTGCACCTGTTGATGTTGTGGTGTTAAAAATTTTACATTGGTACGACGCCGTAAGTGTACGGTGTCTATTTTACACATTTAAAATTGTGTGACGGCTTATACGAATGTCATTCATTAAACGATCAGTCTTCTTTTCATCAGGTTGATCGATAGTACGAACAGCACCAGCGAAGCAATGATAATCCATACCAAATTCAATATCATAAACCAGCTGGGGCTCGCAAGCGTAAGGGCGCGGGTAATGCTGACAACGTGCGTAAGCGGTAAAAACGCTATGGCGAAATACTGGGCTGACGCCGGCAGGATTGAAAGCGGGAAGAACGTGCCACTTAAGAGGAACATGGGAGTTATAAATAAAAACGTTGGATAGTTCATGGAATTTATGTTCGGGGATATCGCTGTAAAGCACATGCCTATGCTTGCAAAAAGAAGACCTGCTAAAAAGGATAAAGGAATTACAAGTAATGAGTAACGCAGGTCAATTAGACCAAAGAATGCAATCACAACCAGCATTATGGTCGTATTTATGAGACTGCGGGTGGCACCCCACAGGATCTCACCAGTGATAACCTCTTCAATACTAAGAGGCGTTGCGATGATGCCATCAAAGGTTTTCTGGTAATACATTCTCACATATGAGCCGTAGGTGCACTCGAAAAAGGATGAGTTCATAATAGAGATGGCTATCAAAGCCGGAGCAATAAATCTTGGATATGATATGCCCTCGATGCCCTCTATATAAGTCCCAAGCCCGAACCCCAGGGCGAAAAGATACAGCAGCGGTTCAAGGAACGGCGGGATGAAATTCACTTTAAAAGTCTTCATAAACACGTCCATATTCCGGTGCCAGACCTTCCATACCCTGTAACTGAGTTTTGGTATCTTGAAATATGATATAATTGAAATAGCCATGTTTTTCACTCCCTGAGCTTTCTGCCTGCGAATTTCAAAAAAACGTCCTCAAGCGTGGCAGAACGGGCGGTTATAAACCCGAGATGGCATTCTTCCAGCAATGCTGATGTAATGTCATGTGGATTGTTCGTATGTATCTGTATCCTGTCCCCCACAACCTCATACTTCATGTCCTTTCGCTGTAAACATGCCTTCACTTCAGGATTATTCTCGGCCTCCACAACATTTGTCCCGACATATTCCCTGACCAGTTCATCAGGTTTTCCTTCAACCAGGATCTTACCGTGGTCCATTATAACAAGCCTGTCACATAACCGCTCCGCTTCATCAAGGTAGTGGGTGGTCAGAATTATCGTATTTCCTTTATCCCTCATGCTTTTTATCTTATCCCAGATCAGATGCCGTGCCTGGGGGTCGAGCCCGATAGTGGGTTCATCCAGAACCAGCAGTCCTGGTTTATTGACAAGTGCCCTTGCAAGCATCAACCGCCGTTTCATGCCACCTGATATTTTCTCAATCAAGGTGTCTCTTTTCTCACTAAGCTGGAAAAAATCCAGAAGTTCTTCTATTATCTCTTTTGCCTCATCTCGGGGAATATCAAAATACCGTGAATATACCATGAGGTTCTCATACACAGTAAAATCAGGGTCGAGGTTATTCTCTTGCGGCGCCACCCCCAGAAGTTTCTTGATCTCCTGCTGATGCGTATCTACATCCATCCCGAAAACTTCAAGCCTTCCCCCTGTCCTGGGCGACACGCATTGTATCATCTTCATTGTGGTAGTCTTGCCTGCGCCATTCTGACCAAGAAAGCCAAACACCTCACCCTTTCGGACATTAAAACTCACGCCATCTACTGCACGAAACTCGTCAAATCTTTTTTCCAAGCCTTCTGCTACAATTATTGAATTGGTAATGCGTGGATTCGCAATCGCTGAATTCATAACCGATGAATTCACAGATGCTGTTTTAATCGTTAAATGTTCTATAATAGATCCCCATTATGCTATATGTAGAATCTATCATTTCTACTTTTCGTGTTATTTCGTGGGGGTGTGGGCGATTGGCACACTCTAATGCAAAGTGGACACAGAATTTAGTTTCTTTAGTTTGATTGAACTGCGCCGTCTGCGGCGTGTCAATGCATCTGAATCAAAACCAGATAAACAATTAAAAAAATAATGAAGCCTCGAGCGTGATTCGAACACGCGACCTAGTGATTACAAATCACTCGCTCTGCCGGGCTGAGCCACCGAGGCGCTATGAATGCAACTCATAGATACAATCATAGCAAATAAATGTTATGGCAGACGTAACCTATTCCAGATAATCATGTGGCAAGAAATATCAAAGATCGGGAAAAAGCTTGTTGACCACGGGCTTGTTGAATCACACTTCGGCAACATCAGCGTGCGGATTGGCAACAAGATGCTGATAACCAGAAGCGGCAGTGCCCTGGATGAGATCACTGAGAACAGCGTGGTCGAAGTTGAAATTGAAGGCACATCGGGACTTGACCTGATCGCATCATCCGAAGCCATTGTGCATCGTGCGATATACAAGGACACATCCGCCCTCGCCATCATACATGCGCACTGCCAGTTTGCAGTAACATTGTCATTGCTTGCGGATTCTGATTCCAATTCCATAGTGCCGGTTGACAGCGAGGGGCAGTATTTCCTGCACGAGATCCCTATTGTTAAGGGCGGCATCGGTACGCCGGAACTTGCAAGGAACACCGCGCGCGCGTTGAGTGAACACAAAGGTGCGATCGTTTACAGTCACGGCACTTTTGCAACTGGAAAGATACTCGAAGAAGCATATGTGGTCACAACACAGATCGAGCACTCATGTACGATAAAATACTATTATGATCTGGCACGGAAATGACTGGAAAAACAGTGATGTTTACAAAAACATTAAATCAAACAAGCACTATCTAAAATAACACATGACCTTCAATTACTTCCGCCCATTAGCCTCTAAATTCATTGAACCTATGGCAATAGCATTTGCAAAAGCAGGCATATCTCCAAATGCAGTTTCAATCATATCACTCATATTTGCTGCAATGGCAGGGATATATTTCTATTATGCAGATGGCAATCCCAAAATTGTGCTTATTGCAGGTTTATTTGTATTCCTCAACTCATTTCTGGATGCAATGGATGGCGCAATGGCCAGGCATCTTAAAATAGCAAGCTTAAAAGGCGACTTTTTAGACCACGTGATCGACCGCTATTCAGATGTGTTCATCATCTGCGGCATCTTTCTTGGAGGGCACGTTGACTGGAGGATAGGTGTAGTCGCAATCGTTGGTGTTCTCCTAACAAGTTATCTCGGGACACAGGCTCAGGCACTCAATATAGGGCGGTACTATGGCGGAGTGATGGGACGGGCTGACAGACTGATCCTGATAATACTGGCGTCCATCATATATTTTGTATATCCTATCTGCGTGTCAGGTTTTTCAGCACTTGGCTGGGTAATGATCGCAATAGCGGTTGGCAGTCATATCACAGCATTGCAGCGGATCATCCATATATGGAAGAGCCTCTAATTCCTTACAAAAAAAGATGCACCGCCTGTGTGTGACTTTTATTTTTTGGATAACTTAATGTAACAATAAATCCAATTGGACACTTATGCCAGTGCCAATTCCAGATAAAGGATATGAATATTTTGAGCACACAGCCGATGCTAAATTCAAGGCATATGGCACGACACTGGAAGAAGCATTCCAAAACGCTGCTGTTGCCATGTTCAATGTGATGATAGATACCAGCAAGATATCAAATGAGGTTTCGGAAAAAATAGAACTCACATCAGCAGACCTTGATGGATTGGCTGTAGACTGGTTATCGGAACTTCTCTACCTCTTCGAGGTTGAACGGGTGGTATTCGGAAAGTTTAAAATCGACAACATCACAGAACACGATGGGGATTATTCACTATCAGCGATTGCCTATGGCGAACCTCTTGACCTGTCGCGGCATAAGTTTGACACTGAAGTGAAGGCAGTTACCTACAACGAGTTGAAAGTTGAGGAAACAACTGATGGCTGGGTTGTGCAGGTCGTAGTGGATACTTAACTGTAACTATAATTGCAACTTTGATTAACACTGTTCAAAATTCAAACAACATGTTCATACGCATTATCGACATATTATCATTTTACATAAGATTTAAACTAAAAACGGGTGGGAGGCACTAACATGATAGATGAAACTGATATGACTGACGCTTTTGACTTGGTTAAAAAAATAGATGACAACACATGGGAATTATCGGATGATTATAAGCCTGGCATGAGGGTCCCGGGGCGCATCTTTGTATCGGAAAATTTGATGCATGGTCTTGATAGAAAGACTCTTGACCAGGTGGCGAACGTTGCAACCTTACCCGGAATTCAGAGATATTCCATGGCAATGCCTGATGCTCATCTTGGCTATGGTTTTCCTATTGGGGGTGTTGCCGCATTCGACAAGGAAGAAGGTGTGATAAGTCCTGGTGGGGTGGGTTTTGATATCAATTGCGGGGTTCGTCTTATCCGGACGAACTTGCAGGAAGAGGACGTGCGTCCACGTATGAAAGAATTAATGTCAAAGCTCTTCAGCGAGATCCCATCAGGTGTGGGTTCAAAAAGCAGGATACGTGCATCTGATAGTGAACTCGATGATGCTTTTATACATGGTTCCCGCTGGGCTGTTGAAGCAGGATATGGGGTTGAGGCTGACATTGAACACTGCGAAGGCAGTGGTCATATTGAAGGCGCTGATCCGGCACACGTAAGTGACAAAGCCCGCAAACGCGGAAAACCACAATTCGGAACACTTGGAAGTGGCAATCATTTCCTTGAAATACAGTATGTGGATAAGATATACGAACACGACGCAGCTTCTACATTTGGCCTTGAGGAGGGGCAAGTAACTATCATGATACACTGTGGCTCTCGTGGTGCAGGTCATCAGATATGTACTGACCACCTGCGCGTACTTTCACAGGCTGTCAAAAAATATGGCATCGATCTGCCAGATAAACAACTTGCATGTGCACCAGCGCAATCAAATGAAGCCCAGAACTATTTCAAGGCAATGGCATGCGGTGCCAATTATGCATGGGCTAACAGGCAAGTAATAACACACTGGACACGTGAGGTTTTCGAGAATTTCTTTAGAAAGGATATGGATGATCTTGGCATGGATCTTGTCTATGATGTTGCTCACAATGTCGCAAAACTGGAGGAGCACAGAATCGATGGCAAGAAAAAAGAAGTATATGTGCACCGAAAAGGTGCGACACGCGCATTCCCACCAGGGCATCATGACGTGCCATCTGCTTATCGCGCTGTTGGCCAGCCAGTTCTAATTCCGGGCAGTATGGGAACAGCATCTTATGTCCTGCACGGAACAGAAGCGGCAATGGATATTTCATTCGGAAGCGCTTGCCATGGTGCCGGACGTGTGATGAGCCGCTCTCATGCAAAGCATGAGTTTCATGGAGAGGATATTATGAAAGAGCTTGAAGCACAGGGCATTACTGTAAAAGCCACACATCCATCTGTGATTGCCGAAGAGGCACCAGGCGTTTATAAATCTAGCAGCGAAGTGGTGAATGTAGTGCACAATGTAGGAATTGCCAAAAAGGTTGCACGAGTTCTACCGATAGGGGTTGCGAAGGGTTAATTCGTAAAACTTCCAGTTATTCCATAAAGTGTAATAAGAAAATTGTATTTGTTTAGCGGGTCTAAAGTTGTATTGTAGCGTTGCAGATTAATGAGTTGGAAAATAAAAACGACGCCACCATCCGCGCGTAGTGCGGCACCGTCCTTCACCACTGCCCTGAATACACATCGAAGTTTCAATCGTTGTCAACACATTTGCTTTTATATGTATTGCCCTAAATAGAAACTGCGTATTTTGCGAATGCGAACGGATGGTAGGTATGGAACATGCCGCCTGCGGCGGAGTTGCTGCATGGGGTTTTAGGTATTTGAAATGTGCACTGACATTTATATCAAATAAACAAATACGAAAATTGTATTTGTATATCTGGTGCAACGTCGTGGTGCCGAATGTTTAATGAGTCCATGATAAAAACGATTCTACCACCCGCGTGCAGCGCGGCGTTGCCCTACATACACATCGAATATTCAATCGCTGCCAGCGCATTCTACAATTTTTAATGGTATATGTTTTATAATCATATAGTTCGAGTTATACTACTCCGCAAGTATAATTTAGAACTATATTTGACAGCCACAGAGTACACAGGGGGAATGTTGTTACGTTCTCTGTGCGCTCTGTGGCAGAAAGTCACAAAAAGTAGATATTGATTTGTATCAATCGACCGAATGAAGATTTTTCACTTACACTTTTTGCTAAC
>JAUSPM010000036.1 GCA_030655675.1 Methanosarcinaceae archaeon
GAATCGTCATCAAGAAACAAACATGCACCATTGTTCTGTTTTAAGAACAATCTTGCTTTCTCTACATCGAAATCTGCGAACTCTTTCCAGTCAAGTCCTTTTCGCTGTGAGATCTTCTTCACATCGAATATGGTCAATGGGTTCCTTCGCTTGCAACATGCAGCTTTACATTCCTTATAGCAACATTTCCATTGTTCCACATTTTCTGATATCTTGATCATGATCTAGCCTTTATCCTCCGCTTACTGCGGGCAGTATTGAGATCTCATCCACATCTGTAACAGGTGATTCCAAACCTGATAGGTGGCGGACATCCTCTCCATTGAGGTAGACATTAACGAATCTGCGGATCTCTCCATTCTCAAATAGGCGTTTTTCGAACTCTTCTCCGAACTGTTTTATTAGTTCATCGAATACTACTTTTATTGTCGTGTCTCCCAGTTCAAGTGTTGTTGATCTTGTCTTTGTTAAGTTGTTCAATGCTGAAGAAAATCTTATTGATACCATTTTATTTCACCTCGTTGAATATTATGCTTTTAGTTCTTTCAGTTAAGATTACTGTACTTTTTCGTGAATTCTGAGTAAGTAGGTTTGATTACTTCAGGCCGTTTGAGTGCGGTTAAGATTGTTTCCTGTGCCTTCAAACCGTTTCCTGTAACATACACCACAGTTCGCTCATCTGGTTGGATGTCGCCGTTCTCAACAAGTCGCCTGAGACCTGCAATTGTCGTGCCGCCTGCGGGTTCTGTGAACAATCCTTCAGTTCTTGCCAGCAAGAGGATTGAATCAAGTATCTCTTCATCAGTTACAGATGCGGCATTTCCACCGGAGTTCTGTATCACCTGTTTTGCGTAGTATCCATCTGCCGGATTGCCGATCGCAAGACTGTGAGCGATAGTATCAAGGTGCTTGATAGGTATTACTTCGGTGTCGTTTATGACAGCCGTGGATATTGGTGAGCAACCGGTCGGTTGTGCCCCCGATACCTTGATCTTTTTGCTATCGTCTACAAAGCCGATCTGTTCGAGCTCATTGAAACCTCTTGATATCGCACAGAGCAATGCTCCGCTTGCAAGCGGTGCGACTATGTGATCTGGTGTTTCCCATCCGAATTGTTCTGCTGTCTCAAAGGCGAGCGTTTTGGAACCTTCAGTATAATAAGGTCGGATCGTGATGTTCACAAATGCCCAATCCGGATGCATGTCAGCGACCTCACTTGCAAGACGGTTCGCATCATCATATGTACCATCGACTGCGATCACATGGGGATTGTATGCAAGCATCTGTGTTATCTTACCAATTTCGATAGATCCTGGGATGAATATGTATGCCGGAAGTCCTGCTTTTGCAGCATGTGCTCCGACTGCTGATGCAAGGTTACCGGTTGATGCACAACCAATTGCAGTTGCACCAAACTCTAATGCTTTGCTCACAGCCACTGATGTAACCCTGTCCTTGAACGAGTTGGTAGGGTTTACGGATTCGTCAAGTATGTAGAGTTCCTTTAGTCCAAGTATCTTGCCGAGATTTTTTGCATGGTGAAGCTTGTTGAAACCTGCACCAAGATCGACATAGTTAGTACCATCGATTGGAAGCAGATCTGCATATCTCCAGATAGAAGCCGGGCCCTTTGCTATTTTTTCTTTACTCACAGTATTTTGTACTTCGTCCCAGTCATAGTGAACTTCAAGAGGACCAAAGCACTCATAACATGTGTTCTGAATGTTTGCCTCATACTCGGCACCACATTCCCTGCATTTTAATCCAATTACGCGACTCATGATATTTTCACCTTGATTAATGATTATTACTAGTTGATAATAATACTACGAATATATATTACTTATAGTTATTGGGTAATATTTGCCGCCTTTTTAATAACCTATGTGCATAAACAGTTGCAACAAACTGTTTTACCATAGATAGGTCCATATTATCCCATGTATGAGGGCCCTACACCCATTCCCTATCTTCAACCGATTAGAAAAATGTCCCATATATTCAAAATAAAACCAAATTTTAATAACATTTGCGCTCTGTATAAATGTAAGATGAGAAGAATCATGAGATCTGCATTGATACTTGCCGGCGGCCGCAGCAGGCGGATGGGATTCAAGGAGAAAGCCCTGCTTTCCATTGGAAACAAGACCATACTCGAACATGTGATAGACGCACTTGATGGAGTGGTGGATGAGATCATCATATCTATGAGGGATGTCTCGCAGCAGGAACTTCTGAATGACTATACACGAGGACACGATGTTGTGCTTGACAAGTTTGCGGATGTAGGACCTCTATCAGGCATACTTGAAGGACTTAAAACAGCAAAAGGGGAATATGTGTTTGTTGTTGCGTGTGATATGCCATATATCAATATTGATGTCGTGGAACTTCTGTTCAAACGCGCAGAGGGACATGATGCTGCTCTACCTGTTTGGGAAAATGAAAATCTTGAGCCGATGCATGCAGTATATCGCACTAGTCCAATGGCGGTGGAAACTGAGAATGCTATCCTGCGCAATGAGAGGTTTGTACTGGCACCTGTTTTTAGGATGAAGGACCTTGTGTTTGTCAAGATTGATGAGATACGGGAACTTGACACTGATCTCAGGACTTTTGTTAACGTCAACACACCGGATGATGTTGAAAAGTTGCAGTATGATTGAATTTTGGTGCGATGTACAACCTGTAAATGATACACATTTTACGGTTTTGTGTATAAAGTCGAATTATGTGTCTACTTTATACATCGATTTCTGATTTTTTACACGGATGTATATACACAAAGCCCCACACTACAGGATTTGGGTAAGGGTTGCTGACTGCCTCAGAATTCAAAGCAAGAAATCATTTTATTTAAGTATATGAAGACCCTGCACTATTCAGTACTGGGATGGTGATTACGGGTTGAGGGATTTATGCTCACGTTGGGGACATGTTAAGAGCCGTTATTATGCTACTCTGCAAGTATAATTTATATCTATTTTGTAGCAGAACAGATGCATCAAAGTAAACTGATAACTAAAAGTTACAAAAAGTTGACTCCGATTA
>JAUSPM010000043.1 GCA_030655675.1 Methanosarcinaceae archaeon
TTGGGATTTACCTGCGGAAAGTGCGATGGTAGGTATGGAACGTGCCGCCTGGCGGCGGTCGCATTGTTTTTAGTTTCAGATAGAATAATCACATTTACGCAGCCATCATACTACATCTATACAAATACGTTTTTTGTATCAGGTAAATATCAATTTTTTGTAAAATTCGAGTCAGTTCCGGGTCAGTTACGTATAACTTCTACTCTTGCCCAACCTCTTTCAGTTTTCCTAAAAACTCATCGTTCTTTACGACATTAAGATCGATTCCCAACTCCTCCGGCGAGAAACCAAGCGCAAGTCCAAGTAACTGCGTATAATGTAAAACAGGGATGTTGTACTCCAACCCTAACTTCTCCTTTATCTCTGCCTGTCCCCCGTCAAGTTGCAAATGACAGAACGGACACGCATTCACAATGCAATCCACACCTGCATCCTGAATAAGGGATAATTTGTGGTTTGCCATCTCAAGCGATTTATCACGTAGCGCCGAGCGCACACCGCCGCCTGCGCCACAGCATGCCATCTTGTCGGGATAATCCACACTTATGGCACCTGTGGCTTCAATGAGTTCATCAAAGAATGTGGGGCGTTCAACACTTCCAAGTTGCCTGTCTGCTGAAGGCTTCACGAGATGGCACCCATAATGAAGTGCAACCCTGAGGTTTAACGGTTTGACCACCATCTCTTTGATCTTTTCAGGCCCGAATTCATCATACAGGAACTCCACGATGTGTCGCACATCCACAGTCCCTTTATACTTTTTATCGATCTTTCCAAGATGGATATTTGTACTCTTTTTAAGTTCCACGTCCTCTTTAAGTTCATGATTCGCATCAGAAAGAGAACCATAACACCCATTACAGATCGTCAATACATCGCGCCCCATCTCTTCGGAAAGTGCAATGTTGCGGCTTGCAATTGCAAGCCATGTTGGTTTATCGAACGACCTGAAAACACCGGGCGCGGGACAGCATGAAGCACCGGAGAGGTCAGAACAATCGATGTCCAGTTTTTCAAGACACAATTTTGTAGCCTTTTCGATACCAGGATAACGATTCGGAATGATGCAGCCAAGGAAAAGTGATAATTTTGTCATTGTAAATATCTCCCCAACTAATCCTTTACCAGTTTATCGAACTCACATGACCTGAGCAACGTCTTCACATCTTCCAGTGCATCCGGATACTTGTGAACAGTCTCGGGAAGCGATTCCAGTCCGAGTTTTTCGCGCATCGCTTTCGTTGCATCATTGATCGGCACTGCATGACCATATTCCAGCATAAACTGACTGACAGCGCGGTGTTCAGGCAACATGATCCCTTCGTGAACAGCAATTGTACGGATGGTCAGTATAGCATCAACAATCTTGATCCCGCGCGGGCAGCGTTCCTGACAATTGTAACAGGTAGCACACATCCACAGATCATCGTCGTGCAGCATATCCTTATCCGCATCTTTGTTCTTGCGTGCTTTTCGAACGAGCCGTCGTGTGTTCAGAATTGTATAACGACCTGACGGGCAACTTCCGCTACAAGTTCCGCATTGCATGCAGGAAAGTACATCAAAGCCTGCATCCTGCAAAATTTTTAACACATCCGGGTCACTCATGATTATTCACCTTAAAACAGTAATACAATTTGACGAGAAAACATATAACACTTGTCTAACCTGTTGCAAGTTCATTTTAGGTCTTTCCTATAAAATACAGTATCAATACCAACACCTCTGGCATCTTTTATGACATGGTGGACATTATATCCGAATTTTTCATAGAACCGGACCGCAGGTTTGTTTGTTGACCATGTACAAATATACATATGCCTGATATTCTCCAACCGCATTCTATCTTCGATCATACGCATAAGCATCGAACTTATACCCATGTTGCGATGATCAGGACGGACAGCAATGAACGAGATGTATGCATTGTGTATCCCCTCCCAATATATTTTATATCCCAAGAGGGCTAAAATCAATCCATCATCGTCATTAGATGTATTCGGAATTGGGGCACCTGTCTCCACTATCAGGTAATTGGATTCACTTTTTGCAAGTGATCTTTCGACCCTGTCTACAATACCGCCCGGTCGTACACTTAAAAGTGGAAAAAAGTCGCCATCCACAAGTTCTATGAACTTGCATATTGGATGGCAATCATTAAGGTTTGCTTCCCGTATTGTCAGATCTGATTCCATATTAGATCAAGACACGTTAAACAATATCTAAACAGTATTCAAATATCTCTGGATCTCCCAATCATGAACCTGGATCCTGTATGCATCCCACTCGGCTTTTGCAAGCCTCAGGATATTATCATGTACATGTGAACCCAGTGCCTCTTTTAGCATTTCGTTTTTGGAGAGATAATAGGCAGCATCTTTGAGGGTATTTGGCAGACTGCCAATTCCCATCTCGTCACGCTCTTCTTCAGTTAGATCAAATATGTTAACATCAACCGGCTCTCCCGGGTCGGTCTTGTTTTTAATACCATCAATTCCTGCTGCGAGAATTGCTGCAAATGTGAGGTATGGATTACATGATGGATCAGGGCTTCGAAGTTCTACCCTGGTACTTTTACCACGGGCTGCAGGTATGCGTATTAAAGAACTTCTGTTGGCTCCCGACCATGCGATATGGACCGGTGCTTCATAACCAGGTACAAGTCGTTTGTATGAATTTACAATAGGGTTTGATATCGCAGTAATCGATTTTACGTGATTTAACACTCCGCCGATAAAATGGCGTGTGATATCACTGATCTGCATTTTACCATCAGGATCGTAAAATATATTCTCACCGGTATCTGTTTTTGAAAGGGATAGGTTAACATGCATACCTGAGCCGCTCTCGCCAAAAATAGGTTTGGGCATAAATGTTGCATGAAGACCATTGAGTTTTGCAATGGTTCGGGCGACATATCTGAAAGTCATCACATTGTCTGCGGTCGTAAGGGCATCCCCGTATTTGAAATCGATCTCATGTTGTCCAAATGCAACTTCATGATGCGATGCTTCTATGTCAAAACCAAGAGTGGTAAGTGTAAGTACGATATCACGTCTGATGTCTTCTGCAAGATCTGCCGGTGCAAATTCAAAGTACCTGCCAAAGTCGTGTGGAATTGTGGTTGCTTTTCCGTTCAATCTCTCAAACAAAAAGAATTCCAGTTCGGGCCCTACATTGAGTGTAAATCCCATTTCTTCCGCTTGTTTTAGCACTCTTTTAAGCACATATCTTGGGTCACCTTTGAACGGTTGACCATCAGGTGTGTAGACATCGCAGATGACGCGTGCGACAACTCCCTTTTCTTTATTCCAGGGCAGAATTGCAAACGATGAAACATCAGGTTTTAGGACCATATCCGATTCGTTGATCCTGACAAAACCTTCTACTGATGAACCGTCAAATGATATACCTGTGTCCAGTGCTTTTTCAACCTGTGTCACAGGTATCTCAACATCTTTCACAACACCCTGTATATCTGTGAACTGAAGTCGGATAAATTTAACATTATGTTCTTCAATGGATTTGAGTACATCTTCTTTTGTGTTGATATTCATTAGATCGCCTGCGTAGTTAATTCACATTTGTTTATTTTGTATTGAGGATGGTCTTACTTTTATAAATATATCTCGTTTTAGGTAATGCACATTTTGTAAAAGTACGTAAATCCGACTACAAATAGTATCCATCCCAGAATTTATTCGACGTATTTCTTTAGATATTTTTGATGCCGATACAATCCGCCGCAGGCGGCGCGTTTCTCCATCAATGAAATAATACTTACTTTATTTGTGTTAACTCGCGTTAACTCGCAATATAATTGTAAATATGTGCCAAGAGAAAATAATCACTTACAATCGCATTAATTCGGAGAATACAATCTCACCATAGGCTGTCGGAAAAGTCCACATTTATAGGGCAAGTGGTGCGGGATTGCGCCGCCTACGGCGGTTTTATTGGTTTTAGATAAAACGTACTTGTTTAGCGGATTTGAAATTGCGTTGTAGCGTTGCGGATTAATGAGTTGTAAATAAAAACGACACTACCACACGCGCGTAGCGCGGCGCCGTCCTTCACCACTGCCCTGAATACACATCGAAGTTTCAATCACTGTCAACATGTCTGTGTTTGTATGGATTGCTACACATAAAAACTGCGTATTTTGTGAATGCGAACGGATGGTAGGTATGGAACGTGCCGCCTGGCGGCGGTCGCACTGTTTTTGGTTTCGATTCGTATGTCAGATTTTTGCATCTGGAATATCAGCTAAACATATACGATAAAACAATTTCATTTACGCAGATTTCTTACCGCAGATATACAAATACGATCCGACTATTGGCGAATAATTGAATGCATAACTGACGAGAAAATTCTCCCTTCGGTCGAATTAACTCGAACTGTATGTTTATAAAACATATACTACGAGAAAATGCTCACTTCGTTCACATTAACTCGCACTATGTAATTCTGTAAATTATATACTATAAAAAAAGAAAAATGCCAGTAAGATCGATCAGATCACACAAACTTGATACCGAGATCCTTCAACTTGTTTCTGGAAGCGATGTTAATAACCAGTGGTGTAAGTGATTCCACCATTGCTGAAGTTTCGATAGGTCCTACGTCAAGCGGTCGCAGGTTTGGTATGTCACGCGCTAGCTTAAATACGATGTTTTTAGAGTACATACTGTTTCCGCATACTCCAATATCGTAATCAAGTTCCATGTCAAGATCGGCCAGAGTGTGTGCCGGAACATTGTGGAATGCCGAAACAAGTTCTATTCCTTCTGGCAAAAGCATAGCGATCTCCTGTGCTGCACTTCCAGCCTTTGGGGTTGAATAACAGAAATAATTTGCATTATAATCTTCATCAGAGACATCGATCATCAAAGTGGATGAATCCGGATGAATGTAACATCTGTCCCTCCCCATTGAAACTACAACCGAGATGATGATCTGCTTATCAAGAATAGGATTGATCAATTCAATGACTGACGGGATGTTCTCATATCTAATAGCCAAAAATATAATATCTGCATTTTGTGCGGCGGTCTTATTATCAGTACCTTCTATTTTGTCATCGCTGCCATATTTTTCAAGGATCTCATTATATTCAGCAGCAGATGCTTTAGCCTTTTCTACATTACGGGAGCCTATGGTCACTTTGTGTTTATAGCTCAAGCGTAAGGCAAAACCTTTTCCAATGTGACCAGTGCCACCAAGTATAGCGATTTTCATAACGACACCATATTTATCATATCAATTATAGGCGTTGGTTCAATTAAAATGTTCAATTAAAAAAATAAGGGAGTCGGAGAAGTTGTACAACGTCCGACACCCTTTTTAAATGTTTTTTAGAAAATTATTAGTGCATGTTGGCTATTGGTTTAAACCCATCCACGTGCACTCATTGCTTCAACAACACGCCTGACTGCAACCACATAAGCGGCTATACGCATGTTGATATTGAACTCTTTTGAAGTTTCCAGCACAGAGTGATATGCAGGTGTCATTTTCTTATCAAGACGTTCGTAGACTTGCTCTTCATCCCAGTAATACATGTAGAAGTTCTGTACCATTTCGAAATATGAGACAGTTACTCCACCGGCATTACAAAGGAAATCAGGTATTACGTGAACACCATTGTTGTGCAGGATATCATCCGCTTCAGGTGCTGTTGGACCGTTTGCAAGTTCAGCAATGATCTTTGCCTTGATATTTGCAGCGTTCTTTTTCGTGATAACGTTTTCCAAAGCTGCAGGGATAAGTATGTCAACATCGAGTTCAAGGATATCTTCGTTTGAGATCGGTGTGGAGCCCGGGAAGTTAACAACTGATCCGGTCTTTGCCTTATGCTCGCTAACTGCTTCTGGGTCTAAGCCATATTCACTGTATATGCCGCCTCTGCTGTCAGTAATTGCAACTACCTTTGAACCGAACATGGATTTTGCAAGATGTGCTGCAAATGAGCCTGCATTTCCATAACCCTGGACTGCAACGGTTGCTGTTGCAAGGTCAATACCAAGTTCTTTTGCTGCTTCACGGATCGTGAACATTCCACCTCTTGCAGTCGCGTCGCCACGTCCTGCTGAACCGCCTACGCACAAAGGCTTTCCGGTAATGACGCCGAACTTATGTGTTCCTGTCGTTTTGGAGTATTCATCCATCATCCATGCCATCATCTGAGGGGTTGTATATACATCAGGTGCAGGAACGTCTTTGTCAGGACCTATAACTGATGACACTCGATAAGCATATCCACGGCATAATTTTTCCAATTCATTTGTGGACATTTCCTTAGGATTGCAGATAACCCCACCCTTTGCTCCGCCGAGAGGAAGGTTAAGAAGTGAACATTTCCATGTCATCCATGCTGAAAGTGCTCGCACGGTATTGACATTCTCATCAGGATGGAATCTGATTCCGCCCTTTGTAGGACCTCTTGCGTCATTGTACTGGACCCTATAGCCCTCAAACACTTTTGTTGTACCATCATCCATCTTTACTGGAATGGAGATGTGTAATTCTCGCATTGGAACTCTAAGGATCGCATGTACTCCAGGATCCAGGTCCAAGATTTCTGCACAAGTATCTAATTGTTTTTGTGCATATTCAAACAGGTTTAGTTCTTCCATTAATTTAGCCTCCAATTTCAATCTTGCTCAAAATATATAAACAACTGGTATATATTTCATGCCTATGCTTACCGTTTTACATTTAATATATCAACGTTCTCCATTGCATATATATATTGTTTGATTGCGCACATCTGCAACCATTTTACGTCACATTCTATATGTTGGGTGGATGTACTACATAGACCATTAGGCAATCAATTACCTTCATGCAACTATATAAATCCAACGGTCAGTTTTATATTGTTGTAGTTCTATTGTGCAACCTCGATGAAAGAGTTTGAATCGAATTCGGCAAATGTAAGGATTCCGCAAGGGCAGAGTATAACAAGTGTTAAAATATACTTCTGGATCGGGATAATTTCTGCTATTCTTCTTAGGGCAATACTCATTGCAGACCATTACAACAGTCAGATATCAGATCTCATGTGGTACATGGGTGTGATCGGATACCTGATATTTTTTGCTCATAGATACGATATAGCCAAACGAAGGTATGGTGTTATCAAAGATCTGGGTCTGCTTGAGAAGATAGAGATGCGTAAATCTCTCTCGGAGGAGGATTTTGATGGACTTGATTATGTAATGTGGAGTCTTTCAGTATCAAAAGAGCGTTTGAATTATCTTGCCATATTCGTACTTTCAATTGCTGCAATTTTACTATCTCTAATGCTGGATATTGGAATTGTAGGGGCGTGATATGGGGAAATTCAAAAAATTAGGACTTAGATAGAACACACAAAATAATAAAATAATTCTGAAATTAAAATAAGAGATTCTATATCAAAAACGACTTAAACAATGATGCATATTCCAGAGAAGGTGAAGACATGCAAAAGCGAGAGGACATTCACAAAGTACTAATAATAGGGTCCGGTCCGATATTAATCGGCCAGGCCGCAGAATTCGACTATTCCGGCACACAGGCCTGCAAGGCACTGCGCCAGCTTGGTTATGAGATCGTGCTCGTAAATTCAAACCCTGCAACCATCATGACCGATCCAGGTCTTGCAGACATTACTTATATCGAGCCGTTGAATATCGAAACCTTAGAGAAGATCATAGCAAAAGAGCGTCCTGATGCATTGCTGCCAAATCTTGGCGGGCAAAAAGCACTGAACCTATCCTTTGAACTTGACGAAAAAGGGATATTGGAAAAATATGGCGTGGAAATGATCGGCGTACAGGTCGATGCGATCAAGAGGGGCGAGGACCGTACTACTTTTAAAGAGACAATGGACAGTGTCGGTGTTGAGACTGCACGCAGTGAAGCAACCTTCAGTGTTGAGGAAGCAGAAAGAATCGCAAAGGAGATCGGCTACCCTGTAGTTATCCGCCCTGCATATACCATGGGCGGCACAGGCGGAGGATTTGCATACAATATTGATGAACTTCGTTCCATTGCCGCACGAGGTATTGCTGCAAGCCATATCGGACAGATCCTTGTGGAAGAATCCGTACTCGGCTGGGAGGAACTCGAACTTGAGATCGTGCGGGATGCAAACGGTAACAAGATAACGGTTTGTTTCATTGAGAATATTGATGCCATGGGCGTGCATACAGGAGATAGTTTCTGTTCTGCCCCAATGCTCACAATAGATAAGGCACTTCAGGATCGTCTGCAGGACTATTCATACCGCATAGTTGATGCAATAGGTGTAACCGGTGGTACTAATGTACAGTTCGCACATGATCCGGAAACAGGGCGTGTGGTAGTAATTGAGATCAATCCACGCACATCACGTTCATCGGCACTTGCTTCCAAAGCAACAGGATTCCCTATCGCACTTGTGTCTGCAAAACTTGCAGGCGGCTTGTTGTTGGAGGATATCCCATACTGGCGCGACGGTACACTTGAAAAATACACGCCATCAGGCGACTATGTTGTCATAAAATTCGCACGCTGGGCATTTGAGAAATTCCCTGGTGCAATCGACAAACTAGGCACACAGATGCGCGCTGTCGGCGAGGCCATGAGCATAGGCAAGAATTACAAGGAAGCATTCCAAAAAGCCATCCGTTCACTGGAAACAGGACGTTATGGACTTGGATTTGCCATGAACTATAATGAACTTCCACTTGACGAATTGCGAAAACTTCTGGTGGAGCCTTCATCCATGCGCCAGTTCATCATATACGAAGCCCTGCGAAAAGGGATGTCAATAGATGAATTGTTTGAGACGACCCATATCAAGCACTGGTTCCTGGGACAGATGAAGGAACTTGTGGAACTTGAAGAGGAAGTGCTCAAACACAAAGGCGGCAAGTTGCCTGGCGATTTGCTGATTCGGGCAAAGAAGGATGGATTTTCAGACAAGTATCTGGGCAAAATTCTTGCTGTGCCGGAAAAAACGATACGGGAGCAGCGTCTGTCCCTTGGATTGAAACAGGCATGGAACATCGTACCGGTCAGTGGTGCAGAGGATGCAGCCTACTATTATTCCACATACAATGCAGAGGATGAAGTTCCTGTATCCAACAACAAAAAGATCATGATCGTCGGCGGAGGGCCGAACAGGATCGGACAGGGTATTGAGTTCGATTATACCTGTGTGCACGCGGCTTTTACGCTCAAAGACCTTGGCTACGAGTCCATAATGGTCAACTGTAATCCTGAAACGGTGTCAACAGATTATGATACATCTGACAAACTTTACTTTGAGCCTATAACTGTTGAAGACGTGTTGAGCATCTACGAAAAGGAAAAGCCTGAAGGTGCCATTGTACAATTTGGCGGTCAGACCCCGCTCAACATTGCCGCAGAACTTGAAGCAGCAGGCGTTAAAATACTTGGTACTTCTGTTAGGAGTATTGACCTTGCAGAGGACCGTGAGCTGTTTGCTAATGTGATTAGAAAACTGAATATACCAATGCCTGATCCAGGAATAGCAACGACATTGGAAGAAGCATTGGATGCGGCCGGACGTATCGGATATCCGGTTATGGTTCGTCCTTCATACGTTCTTGGTGGCAGGGGCATGGAGATCGTCTACGATGATGAAATGCTTACAAAATATGTTGCAGGTGCGATTGAGATCACGCCCGAAAAACCAATGCTCATAGACAAGTTCCTTGAGGATGCACTGGAGTGTGAGGTTGACGCTATCTCTGATGGTGAAGATGTATATGTCCCTTCGATAATGGAACACATTGAACAGGCCGGCATCCATTCAGGCGACAGTGCCTGCGTTTTGCCACCAGTCAGTATATCTGAAGAACAGATGAATACTCTCAATGAATACACACGCCGTATCGCAACTGAACTTAAGGTTGTGGGACTTATGAACATCCAGTACGCCATCAAGGATGGGACGGTGTATATCCTCGAAGCGAATCCACGAGCATCCAGAACGGTTCCGCTGGTGTCCAAAGTGACCGGTGTGTCGATGGCACGCATCGCTACAGAGGTCATAATGGGCGGCAAATTGAAGGACATGGACACTCATCAACGCAAGTATCCGCACTTTGGAGTCAAGGAAACCACATTCCCATTCAATATGTTCCCTGAGGTAGATCCAGTATTGGGTCCTGAGATGCGCTCGACAGGCGAAGTTTTGGGTATGGCTGATTCTTTTGAGGCAGCCTTCTTCAAGGCACAGGTTGCAGCAGGTTCCCCGCCTCCTCTTGAGGGTACGGCTCTGATTACAGTTGCAAAAGGTGACAGGTCTCGTGCACTTGCGGTGGCACAGGAACTTTCATCAATGGACTTTAAGGTGATCTCCACAGGGGGCACGGCAAGGTTCCTGAAGGATAATGGAGTCGAGTGTGAGTCTGTTAAGAAACTCCACGAAGGTCGCCCGAATATTGTTGATGCCATGCACAACGGTGAGATCCAGTTTGTTCTCAATACCCCGGTGGGCAAGGAAGGTGCTTATGATGACAGTTATATACGAAAGTCTGCCATCAAGTACAATATCCCTTACTACACCACAACAGCAGCCGGACTGGCTGCAGCAAAAGGTATCAGGGCTGCAAAAGAAGGTCTTATCGGCATTAAGTCAGTACAGGAATATCATCGCGACGTCGTGTGAGGCGTTGCGGTTTTTTTTAATTGCGATATAAACCACTCATCTCTTGTGAAGTTTGAGTGGTTCTTTTCTATTTTTGATTGTGTTTATTTGTGTAATTTTAAAGTGTTTTAGTCAATTCACTGTTCTGACTCAGGCGGTTTAATTAGTTTAGGATATTAAAAAAAAGTGGTATTTGTATAGCTGTTTTAAAATGACTGCGCAAATGAAATGGTTCGATTTGAAACCAAAAACAATGCGACCGCCCGCAGGCGGCATGTTTCATACATACTAAATAGAATAATCGAAATCGTTAGCAAAAAGTGTGCAAGAAAATCTTCGCTGATGCTCAGATTTACTTGGAATACATAATCTTACAGATTATAACAACGAGAAAATCCTCGCTATGCTTGGCTTTACTCGAACTCTAGGTTTATAAAACATATATT
>JAUSPM010000044.1 GCA_030655675.1 Methanosarcinaceae archaeon
GCATGAGTACGTTTTTCAAAATATGCTCACAAATGGTTTAGAATGATGTGTGTCAATTTTCTACCGAAGTTTGCAAATTGTATCGTAAAACAGGATCTTTCCAACATTGAGTGGGCGAATATTGTCATCTCACCATGCACAGATGTATTCACAGTATAAATATAATATGTGACGGATATTCAAAACCGATATCAGAAAAAATGTTTAAAATTTTCATATACCTGCGGAAAGTGCGTACCATCCGTTCGCATTCACAAAATACGCAGTTTTTATGTATAGCAATCCATACAAAAACAGACATGTTGACAGTGATTGAAACTTCGATGTGTATTCAGGGTAGTGGTGAAGGACCGCGCCGCGCTACGCGCGTGTGGTAGTGTCGTTTTTATTTCCAACTCATTAATCTGCAACGCTACAACACAACTTTATACCAGCTAGACAAATACAAAATAATAACTAATAAAGGTCGCTAATTTTATGAACAACAGATCTGGAACATTTGTACCAACATCGGCTGGTTATAGTACATTTATGCCTGCAGATTTACCACCCCATATCCACCTCTGGAATATGATGATGAACTCCATTCATTATTATCAAACGCAGATAGAAATCTTGCAAGATTAGATGGCATTACATCAGTTTTACCAAACCCTGACCTTTTTATTGCCATGTATGTAAAAAAAGAAGCACTCTTGAGTTCACAAATTGAAGGGACTCAGGCATCTCTTGAGGGTGTACTTGAATTTGAAGCCGATATGACGCCAAAAGATGATGTGAATGAAATTAAGGAAGTGGTGAATTACATCAAAGCGTTAAACTATGGAATCGATAGGATTGATGAAAGTCCCATGTCTTTGATGGTTTTGAAAGATATTCACAAAATACTATTAGAAGGAACAAGAGGTAATGATAAGAATTCGGGTGAATTTAAGATATGTCAAAATTATATCGGTATGCCGGGTGCTTCAATAAATGAAGCAATATTTGTTCCACCCACACCAGATATGACCATTCTTGCAATGGAAGATCTTGAAAAGTTCTTCCATAGCAGTGACAAGATCCCGCCTTTAGTCAAGATTGCATTAATTCATGCTCAATTTGAAACAATCCACCCGTTCCTTGATGGAAATGGAAGGATTGGAAGACTTCTAATTACATTCTACCTCGTTTGGAGAAAAATATTATCAAAACCCCTTTTATATTTGAGTATTTATCTGAAAAATAACAGGACTGAATATTACGATCTACTAATGAAAGTACGCACAGATGGTGCATGGGAAGATTGGGTGAAGTTTTTTCTAAAAGGCATCAGCGAAACATCTCAGGAAGCCGCCACTACTGCACGAGAGATACTAACGTTAAAAGAGAGCATAATCACAAAACTTTATGAAAATTCGATATCAAGTATTTATGCTGTCAAATTAGTGGACTTGTTATTTGATAGACCATTAGTTAGCAATCAATATATTGCTTACAAGTTGAACATTTCACAAGTCACTGCAAGCACCTTGTGAATAGATTTGAGGACGTTGGTATTTTAAGAGAAGTGACAGGTAAAAAAAGATATAAAATGTATCTTTGTGCTGATTATGTTGAAATTATAAGTCGAGGTACAAACAACATTTAAGATGAAAATGTCCTCAAAAATCCAAAACCATCAATCTCCAAAGATGTAAATACCTTAAAACCAATCCACTCATTCGAGGGATATTAATATCAAAACGGTTAATTGATCTGGGTGTTCTGGCATATCGCCAGATGAACGTGCGCGGTACATTCAAACCGCATCTTGCCGTCAAATTCAGATCAGCAGACGGCAATCCGTGTGTATTTTCAATAGACTCGACGCGTATTCCTATGAAATATCAGCAGCCAGATGCATACCTGATAACACATGCTCATTCTGACCATCACGGCAAATCGGCAATGCTCTCAGACCGTGCGGTCTGCTCTGACAAGACCGCAGTCGCACTTGGAATTAGACACGACCGCAAGTATCAAGGGTCAACTGTAGGCGTGGGAATGGGCGAATCGATCGATATCAATGGAGTGACTGTCACAACCTACCCTACCGGACACACAGTAGGTTCGACCGCGTTCTACTGGGAGAATGAGGTTGGTACGCGCATCCTTGTAACAGGCGATGTCAAGGACGCATCACAATTACCAAAATGCGATGTCCTCATAACCGAAGCAAATTACGGCGACCATGCAGACTCCACATGTCATTTCGAGGACGATATAACCGGATTCAACAACGCCATGGAAATGGATGGCAGTGTCGCTTTTGGTGCATATGCGTTCGGCAAGGCCCAACGTGCAGTTGAACTCATCCGCAAATTTGGATACAACGGTGCCATCGAAATGGAAGGCAAAAGTCTTGCGCTCACACAACAACTGCTCGAAGACTGCGGCGAACTGGTAGGACTTGGTGAATCTGGTGGAGAGGGGATGTGCGTCGTACCACCATGGGACCTTGGCAAACTACCCCGTGAAATTACAAAATACGTGCTCACAGGCAGGGATGACTACTACTACCCTGCAATAAACATAAGCGACCACCTTGATGCAACCGGACTTGTGAAGATGGTAGAGGATATCGATCCCGAAGTTGCCATCATCTATCACCCGAACGGAGACCGCCCCGCAAAGTTTGCGGAACATCTCAATTCCATAGGTATCGAATCAATTTCAATCGACAATATAAAAAACGTTTTGAGCAATGAGTTTATTTAGGTTTATAAACCTCTATTGCCAAAAAAGAGTGTAAGGTCTTATATATTTACCATTAATTTATCATTAACATCATACTCATAAATTCAATTAAAAAACCAGGAGATCAACCAGTTGAGTAAGTCATCAAGCAGAACCAGAAAAGGCAAAAGTAAGAGCACCACAGGTGTTGTTGTTGCTAGTGACAATGTTGATACAAATGTCGATGCTAAACCTGAGACAGGCATCATCAAGATCAAAGAAAAAACTCCTGAAGAGCGAAAACAAAACCACATCAATGGCATTATAAAAACAGCAGTTTCATCCATACTCGGAATAATTGGCGGGATTGTAGCATATGACCAATTCGGAACAGCCGAAGATGTAAGATGGTACGCAGTACTCACGATCGTTGCCGTGCTTGCATATTATGCACAAAGGCTGATCTATCCTTCTTTCAAGATCAGCACAAAAGAGTTCGGATTCAAGGATTGGTTCTATGTTGAATTTCTGGTCATAGACTTTTGCCTTGTAACATGGACATTGCTTTTGAATTGACCTGCATTTTTTGTTTTTTTATATATCAGATGACTCACCATAGTCGTTCCAAATATAACCTTAAACATCAACATTCACAATAACCTTAACACTAACATTCACACAGGGATACAAAATGCGAATCGCGATATTGAACAAAGACCGCTGTCAGCCAAGACGGTGTAGCCATGAGTGCGAGAAATACTGTCCACGGGTTCGGACAGGTGACGAGACCATAGTCTTTGGAGATGATGGAAAGGCAGTGATATCAGAAGAACTGTGTGTAGGTTGCGGAATATGTACCAAAAAATGTCCATTTGATGCCATAATGATAATCGGTCTTCCCGAAGCCCTCACAGAACCGACTCACAGGTATGGAGTAAACGGCTTTGCACTGTTTGGACTCCCTGTTCCCCAATTCGGAAAGGTCACAGGTATCCTCGGACCCAATGGTATCGGAAAAAGTACGGCTGTACAGATACTCTCAGGTACACTTGTTCCCAATTTCGGCGGAGAAAAAGGCGATTGGGAAAAGGTTTTAGAATACTATGCAGGGTCTGCCCTACATGATTATTTCAGTGATGTTGTTGACGGTAAAGTGACCGTTTCCCAAAAACCCCAATACATCGACATGATACCAAAAGCGTTCAAAGGAAAGACGAGCGCTTTGCTTGAGAAGACCAATGACCGTGGCGCCCTTGATGGCCTTGTAGAGAGGCTCGATCTTGCCCACATAATCGATCGTAATATCGATGAACTCAGTGGGGGAGAGTTGCAGAGAGTGGCTCTTGCTGCCTGTATGGCAAAGGATGCAGACTTCTATTTCTTTGATGAGATCAGTCCGTATCTTGATATTTACCAGCGTATCAATTCAGCACAACTCATTCAGGAACTTGCCAAAGAAACAGCGGTTTTGGTTGTTGAGCATGACCTTGCGATCCTTGATATGCTTGCAGACACGGTGCATGTAGCATACGGCCATCCAGGCGGATACGGTGTCATGACCTATCCAAAAGGCGTGCGGATCGGTATCAACCAGTATCTCAAAGGTTACCTTCCTGAAGAGAACGTACGTATCCGTCCTGATGCGATAAAATTCGAAAAACACCCGCCAAGAACCGAGACTGATATTGCCACCCTTGTAAAATACAGTGATTTCTCCAAGAAATATGGAAACGGTTTTTCACTTTCAACAACCGGCGGTTCACTAAAGCAAGGAGAAGTTCTGGGTATTGTCGGACCGAACGGAATTGGTAAATCCACTTTCTTAAAGATTCTTGCACAAGAGGTTGAACCTGATGAGGGTAAGATCGATGTCAATATAAAGATCGCATACAAGCCACAGTACATCAAAGCCGACATACCTCTGCGCGTACAGGATTTCCTTAGAAGTGTCACACGCAGGTTCGATTCAAGTTATTATCAGGCTGAGATCGCAAAACCATTGCAACTTGAGAGCCTATACGAAAAGATAGTTACCGACCTGAGTGGCGGAGAGTTGCAAAGAGTGGCAATTGCAGCGTGTCTGAGTCAGGAAGCCGACCTTTACATTCTTGATGAACCTAGTGCACACCTTGATGTTGAACAGCGGTCCCTCGCAACAAAAGCGATCAAGCGCTTTGCCGAGAACAGCAAGAAAACCGCAATGGTCGTTGACCATGACATCTACATGATCGATATGCTCAGCGAGCGTCTTATCGTGTTCGAAGGAGAACCGGCCGTTCATGGTGAGGCACACGAGCCCATGGGTATGCAGGATGGTATGAACAAGTTTTTGGCAAACCTTGGGATCACGTTCCGCAGGGATGAAGACACGACCCGCCCGAGGGTGAATAAGGTTGGTTCAAGACTTGACAGGGAACAAAAGTTAAAGGGCGAATACTATTATAATTTTGAAGAATAAGGGAGTCCCTATTCGTTCTTTTACCGTTTAAATCGGGTTAACTATACTGCACGGATTTGTTGTTTTTATTTATCTGGTGCAGCGTTGTTGTGCAGAGTGTTAATGAATTCATGATAAAAACGATTCTACAACCCGCGCATGCGCGGCATTGCCGGTAGTCTGTGGTGTTTGTTTTTGAAATACCATCTACAACACGCGCATGCGCGGCATTGCCCTACATACACATCGAATTTTCAATTGCTCCCAGCGCATTCAACAATTTTTAATAGAATATGATTTATAAACATATAGTTCGAGTAAATCCGAGCATAGCGAAGATTTTTTCGTAGTATATA